>CAYSGX010000386.1:627-3423 GCA_964430605.1 uncultured Chitinophagaceae bacterium | reverse complement strand
TTGTACAGCCACATAATTCATTCTTACTTTTTCAGAATTACAACCATTTTGGTCTACTACCAATAAGGTAACATGATAATTACCGCCTTGCGTGTAAACGTGTGTCGGGTTTCTCTGGCTTGAAGAACCGCCATCGCCAAAATTCCAAATCCATGCACGAATAGGCGCTGAACCCGGAGTACTTAAATCCTGAAAATTAACCGATAGTGGCGCGCAACCGCTATTAACCGTAGCGGTAAAATCTACCGTAGGGTCTTGAAACACCTCTATATAATCGGTCTTAACTACAGTATCGGCAACACCGCCATTGGTTGCAATAAGTGTTACCGTATATTTTCCCGGTGTAGCATAAATTACCGATGGGTTGGCAAGGGTAGATTGGTTGCCATTGCCAAAACGCCATAAATAGCTGGTAGCGCCTGTTGACTGGTTGGTATAATTTACCACCAAAGGGCTACAGCCTTTCCGGTTTCCTGTTGTAGAAAACTCTGCCGTTACCTGACCATAAACCTGCAGTACAAATACTTGCAAGATTAAGAACGCAAATATTCGCGTACTTGTTAAAATCGCTTTCATTTCGGGTGCTTTTTTGGTTAAACTTTTCGAGGCTTGGTTAAGACTTGCCTGTCAAGTCAGCATGTAGTACGGCAAAAACGGTAAAAGGTTACATACCTAAGGCAAAAGACATGTTTTCTAAGATAGAAAGTTGAAAGGAGGCTGAAATAAAGAAAGCACAAGCTGAAATTGCTGTGTGGCGATAGGGATTGAAGGCACGAGAAGGCAACCGATGATGCTGTACCTCAGAAACTTTGTTAGGCTACATTCTTGCGCCAGTTTTGGGTTAGTACAAAATGTCAATAGATGCTATTCGACTTTGCAATGTCAAGTCATATATCGTAAGTTCTCCGAACCGAATATTGAAAGCATCTAAATCGGATTAAAAATCAGCAGGTTATAAAACAACAAGGGCAAATAAATTGCTTTTATATAACTTTTATATTCAGCAAAAAAAAGTATTTTTGAAATAACAAAATGAAACTATGAAAACCAAAAACCTTTTATTGCTTTTTTTCGCTGCATTAACCATTTCAGCCACCTTTTTTGCAGGATGTAAAAAAGAAGATGATGATAACAATAATAATACCGCTACATGTTCAGATGGAATTAAAAATCAAAATGAAACTGATGTAGATTGTGGCGGTGTATGTGCAGCATGCACACCTCCAGCTATCACCATTAATAGCCCCGAACAAGTTTATTTTAAACTTGACGGAATCCCTTACCATTTTGTGATAGGTCAAGCAGAATATCAGGAATTGTGGGGTGCTTCTAGAAACAATGGTGTTGATTCAAGTTTTGCTGAAAGCTATTCTTCAGCTATTTCTGACCAAGAAAACAGTAAAGGTGTAGGAGTAGGTATTGGTTCTCTGTGGTATACAGGAGGAGTTCTCCCGTCATCTGCTGAATTTGAAAGTTTATTTCAGGTAGGAAACTATAGCTACACAGAAGATGCGTTGTGGGGAGCAAGTGTTGATATTTTAATAGGGAAGTCTAGTGAATACTTTGCCACTTATCAAGGCACCATGCTTCAAGACAGCAATTCAAGATTCAGAATTACTCATGTTCAACCATACACTCAGTTAGGCACAAGAAACGTAAAAGTAAGAATTGAATTCAGTTGCAAAGTGTACAGTAGTGTTGATGGCAGTGTGAAAACTATTACAGATGGGGTTTATGTTGCCAGCTTTTCAAACATTTAATGAGCTGAGCAACTTTTATTCTGAATATGAAACTGGTATCCGACTTTGTTTCCGCTAATACCCAAGAGAATAATAAGAAGCGAGTGCTTCATGGCATTAGTGATAAAGCGGATGGGAAGAGGAAACTAATATTCATTTCTAAAGTACTTTTTATACAGTTTTAGCTTTTTAATATTATTTTTCAAAATCAAAAAACAAAAATCCATGAAAAATCTCTTAAAAATCTGTTTATTGGCAGTAGCTGTTTTTTCATTTTCAGCTTGTAAAAAATGTTACGAATGTACAAAGCAAGATTATTGTTTATCATGTCCTGCGCAATCTGGAATCAATGCTATTAACGCTTGTTATGAGACGGATTCTAAAAGGGAATCAGCATTAGAAACAATAAAACAGGGGTATGCAATTGCAGGCCAAGTTCCAAATTGCACCAAAAGCCAAAGGGCTGCTTCACCGTCTGAATCAGTAGAAGTTTGTGACAAGTCAAGTAAGACAGAAGAAGAGACTGAAACACTTGAAAAAGCAGGTTATTTATGTGAAGAAAAATAAAAAAAGCTTAAGTAAAAAAAGCTGTCTCAAAAAGGGGCAGCTTTTTTTATATCCTCAAAACTCGCACAAGCCTATAGCCAGCTTGAAAAGAAGCATAATTCGGATTAAAAGTCCTATGATAAGACTTCGGATTTATAAATCACAAGTGTTCGAAACATGAAAATTCGAGTCTTTTCTTTGCGGACTTTAGTCCGCTTTTGAAAATAAAAAGTCCTTTTGTCAAAAAAGCAGCGGGGTTTAACCCGTTGCAAAAGAACAAATTCAAGGTTTCGAACAGTAATGTTTATAAATTCAGAAGAGCAGGTATTGAGGGAAACGGAAACAGGCACTGACTGGGGAGTAACCTGTTAGGAATACCTAAAGCCAACTCAAAGTAGGAAACCGACTTTCCGTTATTGTACAGTTTATTAAAATATGAGCGGACCTTCATTAGGTTTTGGGTAGTAGCGGATGCTACTACCAGTTTGGGTTAAGGGTCTTTCATATTGTT
>CAYSGX010000386.1:0-617 GCA_964430605.1 uncultured Chitinophagaceae bacterium | reverse complement strand
TAACCCGTTGCAAAAGAGCAAATTCAAAGTTTCAAACACTTGTGAATTGGTATCTTAAAAGTATTATTCGTTAACTCTTAATTGTCCTTCTGTTTGAATGCTTAACTTGGCTGCCCCTGTTTTCAACTCAAACTTTTTCACTTTACCAATAATATTAGTAGGCACAATAAATTCGCCTTTAGTAACATCAAACCTATTGGTTGCATCCAAATTATCCAATAAGGTAATGGTGTTAGAATCGTTTGTTTTGTCAACATTTACATGATAAAACTTATTATTTGTTCCCCCGGATTTAATGGTGGCGTTAACCGCACCCACAAAATTAACAACCCCGGCAGCGGCATTAAATGTTCCTCCTTCATTTACCCAGTTGCCCGATATGTTCATAATATTAGAACCACCAACACTCAATATAGCGCCATCATATATTTTCAGGTTTTTGGCATGTGCCGTAACATCAACCACCGCAGGTTCCAAAACACAATCAATATCTTCAGCCGGAATATGAACATTATTGGTTAATGCAGGCGGCACAGCAGCTATTTGAAGCCTGTTTCCGGCAGCTACAACAAGCCAGTTGCTGTCAGGAACTCCCGCTCCCGACCATTTATCTGATT
>CAYSGX010000385.1:2420-3428 GCA_964430605.1 uncultured Chitinophagaceae bacterium | reverse complement strand
TGCCGATATTGGCGGTCATGCTGTTTCATTGCCCTTGCCTGTTATATTATATACTGAAGGTTCTTTAGATATTTTTTCTTCAGGCGCGTTTCATCATGGCGAAAGCGATGTAGTAAAAGGCAACAATACCTATTATATAGAACATGAGCATATTTATGAAAGAAACGGCAAAAAAGTAATTGATTTATCTATTACCCGCAACGTAGCTTCTATGTTTCTTTCTTTCGGGGTTTTGTGTTTTCTTTTTATCGGAATGGCGAACGCTTATAAAAAAGGCAGGCAAATTCCCAAAGGCATTCATTCTTTTCTTGAACCTGTAGTATTGTTTATCAGAGACGATATTGCCTTACCGAATATTGGCGAACACAAGTACGCTAAGTTTATGCCTTATCTTTTAACGGTATTCTTTTTTATTCTGTTAAACAACCTTCTTGGTTTAGTGCCATTCTTTCCCGGTGGCTCTAACCTGACAGGAAACATTTCATTCACTTTCGTACTGGCAGCTTGCACTTTAATAATTACAAATCTTAACGGTACAAAAGATTACTGGATGCACATGCTGTGGATGCCCGGAGTGCCTATTCCCGTAAGAATTCTTTTAGCGCCTATTGAGTTAGTGGGTGTTTTAACCAAACCATTTGCGTTGATGATGCGGCTTTTTGCCAACATCACCGCAGGGCATATTCTTATTTTAAGTTTAATTTCTTTGATATTCATGTTTAAGACCATTGCCATAGCCCCTGTGTCGGTGGCATTCGTCTTATTTATGAACTGCCTGGAATTGCTGGTAGCATTTTTACAAGCGTATATTTTTACGTTGCTGTCTTCCTTATTTATAGGTATGGCGGTAGCAGAGCATGAGCATCATTGAGAAAAAGGGACGAACAAGGAACAGGCGAATACTATGGTCTATTGACTATCAACTATGGACTTTTAAAAAACGGCTTTTTTAATTTAATATAAATCAAAAACAATGGGATTAGGAACAACATTTGGCGCAATCGGTGT
>CAYSGX010000385.1:0-2410 GCA_964430605.1 uncultured Chitinophagaceae bacterium | reverse complement strand
ATTGGAGCAGGTCTAGCTGCTATCGGCGCTGGTTTGGGTATTGGTAAAATCGGTGGCTCTGCAGTAGAAGCTATCGCTCGTCAACCCGAAGCTACCGGAAAAATTCAAACTGCCATGATTATTGCTGCGGCTCTTATCGAAGGTTTAGCGCTTTTCGGTGTAGTAGCTTCTGCTTTATTGGCAAAGTAATTTTCCAAAAAAGAAACAGGTTGCAACGGATGGTTGCAGCTTGTTTCTCTTCTTGTTTTTGATGTTTTGTATTAGAATTTAGAATTTAAAAATATGGAATTAGTAACCCCCGGTATAGGCTTAGTTTTCTGGACAACGTTAGCATTTTTGTTGCTGTTGTTTGTGCTTTCAAAATATGCATGGCGACCTATTCTGAATGCCGTTAAAGAAAGAGAACTGAATATTGAAGTGTCTTTACAGCAAGCTGAAAAAGCCCGCGATGAAATGGCTAAGCTCACTTCCGACAACGAAAAACTATTGGCTGCCGCTAAAGAAGAGCGTGCTCAAATTTTGAAAGAAGCGAAGCTGATTAGCGAGAAAATTGTTGAAGAAGCCCGTGAAAAAGCGAAAGGTGAAGCCAACAAATACTTGGTTGAAGCCAAGGCAGAAATCAATACGCAAAAAATGGCTGCCATCACTGAAGTGAAAAACCAGGTGGGTTTATTAGCCATTGAGTTATCAGAGAAAATTTTGAAAAGAGAATTAGCAGGAAAAGATTTGCAAGAAAAATTTGCTGCTGAATTAATTAATGATATTAAATTAAACTAAGCGCATGTCTGCCGTTAAGTTAGCTTCCCGTTACGCCAAATCTTTACTGGATCTTGCAGTAGAACAAAATCAACTGGAAGCGGTACACAGCGATATTTTATATTGCGATGCTGTTATTAAAGCAAGCAGAGATTTCACTTTGCTGTTGAAAAGCCCTATTATTCCGGCAGATAAAAAAATGAGCATTCTTAACGCGTTGCTGGCCGGAAAAGTTACCCCGCTAACTTTATCGTTTTTCAAAATAATGGTTGCCAAAAGGCGCGAAGCATATTTGGTAGATATTACCAAAGAATTTGTGCGCCAGTTCAACGTAAATAAAAATATTACGCCTGTTAAAGTTAAATCGGCTGTGGCTTTAGATGCAGCTACCGTTAATGAAATAATAGCGAAAGTAAAATTACAAGGCAATTTAAAAGATACGGAAGTTACTACTGAAGTAGATGAAAGCCTGTTAGGCGGCTTCATTGTTCAGTATGAAGATAAATTAATTGATGCCAGCATTTCCAGGAACTTAAAGCAACTTAGAAAAGACCTGAGCGACAATAAATACATTAATCTTGTTATTTCACAAAACTGATAAATACTTAATAAAATGGTTGAAGTAAAACCTGATGAAATATCAGCAATCTTAAGACAACAACTTTCGGGCTTTAAAACCGAAACTGAATTAGAAGAAGTTGGAACCGTATTGCAAGTGGGCGATGGTATTGCCCGTATTTACGGATTGAACAATGCCCGCTCGGGAGAATTGGTAGAGTTTGAAAGTGGCGTTAAAGCCATTGTGTTAAACCTGGAAGAAGACAACGTGGGTGTGGTATTAATGGGTTCTTCTGATAATATTAAAGAAGGCTCTACCGTTAAAAGAACCGGCAAAATTGCCTCTATAAAAGTAGGCGAAGGGGTTGTGGGTAGAGTAGTAAACGCTTTAGGCGAGCCTATTGACGGCAAAGGCCCTATTCAGGGCGAATTATATGAAATGCCTTTGGAAAGAAAAGCTCCGGGCGTTATTTATCGTCAGCCGGTAAACGAGCCGTTACAAACCGGTATTAAAGCGATTGATGCGATGATTCCGATTGGTCGTGGTCAGCGTGAGTTGATTATCGGTGACAGGCAAACCGGTAAAACAGCTATTGCTATTGATGCCATTATCAATCAAAAAGAATTTTACGATAAAGGACAACCTGTTTACTGTATTTATGTAGCATCAGGTCAAAAAGCTTCTACAGTAGCGGCAGTAGCACAAACTTTACAAAAGTATGGTGCAATGGCTTACACTACTATTGTTGCAGCTTCGGCAGCAGACCCTGCGCCTTTGCAATTCTTCTCTCCATTCAGCGGTTGCGCTATTGGCGAATATTTCCGCGATACCGGTCGCCCCGCTTTGATTGTTTATGATGATTTGTCGAAGCAGGCAGTAGCATATCGTGAAGTATCACTTTTATTAAGAAGACCTCCGGGACGTGAAGCTTATCCGGGTGATGTATTCTACTTACACAGCCGTTTATTAGAGCGTGCCGCTAAAGTAATTAACAAAGATTCTATTGCGCAGCAAATGAACGACTTGCCCGATAGCATTAAGCATATTGTAAAAGGTGGTGGTTCATTAACAGCTTTACCTATTATTGAAACACAA
>CAYSGX010000384.1:0-3437 GCA_964430605.1 uncultured Chitinophagaceae bacterium | reverse complement strand
CCAACGGCAACTACCCTGCTCCGTTGAAAATTTTAGAATGTGTGCAAATAGGTTTAAGCAAAGGACTGAAAGCAGGCTACGATACCGAAGCCGTAAATTTTGAGCAGCTAATTCTTTCGCCCGAAAGCCGTCAACTGATTAATATTTTCTTTGCCATGACCGAGAAGAAAAAAGTGCCGAACAAAGAATTGGTAAAGCCCGTAAAAACTTTAGGTGTGTTGGGCGCAGGCTTTATGGGCGCAGGCATTGCAGAAGTTTCCGTTACGCAGGGCATTGATGTTTTGCTGAAAGATATTAAAGCCGAAACCATTGCTTCTGCCAAAAAAACTATCTGGAAAACTTTCTCCAAGCAGATAGCAAGAAAATCGCTTTCAAAAGTAGAAGCCGATGCACAGATAGACAAAGTTATCGGCAAACTTGATTATAACGGTTTTGAAAAAGCCGATGTGATTATTGAAGCCGTGTTTGAAGACATCAATATAAAACACAAAGTGCTGAAAGAAACCGAAGCTGCTATTAAGAACGATTGCATTCTTGCTACCAATACTTCCGCATTGCCTATAACAAAAATTGCAGAAGCGGCTACGCGACCCGAATTAGTAATTGGTATGCACTACTTTTCGCCTGTGCCCAAAATGCCTTTGCTTGAAATTGTAGTTACCGATAAAACTGCCGATTGGGTTACGGCTACCTGCTACGATTTAGGTGTAAGACAAGGCAAAACCAATATCGTGGTGAAAGACGGACCGGGCTTCTACACCACCCGCATTCTTGCGCCATTTTTCAACGAAGCATTGCTGATGCTGAATGAAGGCGCAGATGCCTTGCAGATAGATAAGGTGATGCGGAAATTCGGCTATCCTGTTGGACCTGTTACGCTGCTTGACGAAGTAGGCATTGATGTAGGCGCACACGTAATGACAGGCGATTTGATAAAACATTTTATGCTGCGCGAAGGTGCTGTGGCTGCGGGAGAAAATATTGTGAAGATGAACAAGGCAGGTTTTAGCGGCAGAAAAAACAAAAAAACAAAAAAGGGTTTTACCTGTATAACGAAAAAGGTAAAAAGATACACGACAAAATAAATCCTGAAGCCTACAACTTTTTTGGTGGCAACAACCGCAAGCAATTCAGCGATGAAGAAATAGCCAACCGTTGCGCTTTGGCAATGGTTAACGAAGCTGCCTTATGCTTGCAGGAAGGCATTATAGCCAACCCTTTAGATGGCGATATTGGTGCAATTTTCGGTATCGGGTTTCCGCCATTTTTAGGTGGACCTTTCCGCTATTGCGATGCCAAAGGGGTTGACAATATTGTAAAATCTTTGGAAGATTTATCATCAAAATATACTGCCCGCTTCAAGCCTGCGCAGATATTGATTGCTTATGCTAAAGAGGGGAAGAAGTTTTATTGAGGAATCTTTTCAACTTGGAGTGAACGATAACTGAAACCATGAAATCATACTAACTAAAAAACCAACAATATCATATGAAAAAATATTCATCTATAGTTCTAACAATTTTATCAATAATAATTTATAAGATATTTATAATTGGCATTCAAAGCAATGAAACGTTTTTTGTAGCAGTTATGATAAACATAACAATATATAGTCTTATCATTATGGGTATTCCTTTATTATTAGCATTAAGGAAAAAAGAAAATTATTGGGAATTGGTTAATAAATATACTTACTACGCATTAGGATTATTTATCGCTTTAGTAATTGTGCCTGAAATTTATTTTAAATATTTTTCAAATAAATAATAGTCAAAAACTATCACAAGCCAGTAACTATGTTTTTTGCAACACCCCCACTAGTCGAAGCGTCTGCTACGAACTCTTTTTAAAACCTACTCTTCAAATATTCCAAAGCAAACCCTCTTTGTAAAACTTCGTGCAGGCTTTGTGCAACTTTGTGTTACAAATAATTATTACACAAAGGCACACTAAGAGCCTCAAAGTTCCACAAAGCATAGATAAAAACCGCAACGCCCTCATTCTAAAAACAACACAACCATAACCATCATGCTGAAAGAAGTTTTCATATAGATACCTTCCATCAGTATGGCTTCAATATCTGTAACATATCTTTCTCAAGTGTACTGTTAGGTTGCTCTACTATTCGGCCCATTTCTACATTTTTGTTATTGTAAAATATAAAGGTGGGTACACGCTCAATGTTCATTTTCTTGTATCCTTTGGTTTTCAGGATTTTGCTACGGTCAACAAAATAGACTGTTATTTGGGGTTTTACATGCCAGTAATCCAGTATTCTGAAAAAGTGTGGTACATGCGTTTTGCTGTCGCTGCACCAAGTGCCCATTACTACTTTTATCTTGAGGTCTTGCGCGTCTATTTGCGGAAAGGCTTGTATGGTGGCTTCATCTATTTTTACCGAAGCATAAGCAGGCTCATACCAATCTTGATGAACGGTTCCGAATAAATCATCAATTTTCCCTACACCCACAAAGGCTTCGCTTTGAGCCAACGCGACAAAACAGCACCGGAATAAAATAAAAATAGCAACGGCTGTTGTTTTCAATGCTTATGCTTGTTTGCTGAGTTGTGCATATTTTCCGTAGAAATGGACAATGGTATCTATGCCCAGATAAAAGTTTTTCAAACCATAGTGTTCATTGGGAGAATGCAGTGCATCGCTGTCTAAGCCAAAGCCAAACAATAAAGTTTTAAGCCCTAAAACTTCTTCAAACAATGCTACTATAGGAATGCTGCCACCGGTTCTTAACGGAATAGGCTTTTTTCCGAAGGTTTCAAGAATAGCAGCCTCGGCAGCTTTGTAGGCAATAGAATTAGTGGGCGTAACAACAGGCTTTCCTCCATGATGATAAGTTACTTTTACTTTAACCGATGGGGGCGCAATAGATTTAAAATGTTTTTCAAACAATTGGCTCACCTTTAAATCGTCTTGATTAGGCACCAGGCGCATAGATATTTTGGCAGAGGCTTTTGAAGGCAGAACGGTTTTAGCGCCTTCGCCTGTGTAGCCGCCCCAAATGCCGTTTACATCGAGCGTAGGGCGAATAGAAGTGCGCTCTAAAGTAGTATAACCCGTCTCGCCATGCACATCATTAATATCTAAATGCTTTTTATAGGCTTCGATATCAAAAGGAGCTTGCCCAAACTCGGCTCTTTCCGCATCGGTAAGCACTGCGACATCATCATAAAAACCGGGAATGGTAACACGATTATTTTCATCTTGCAGCGAAGCAATCATTTTGGCGAGCACGTTTGCAGGGTTGGCAACAGCACCGCCATACACGCCCGAATGCAAATCTCTGTTAGGGCCGGTAATTTCTACTTCCATATAACTCAAGCCCCGCAAACCGGTGGTGATAGTGGGTGTTTCCAATGAAAGCATTGAAGTGTCTGAAACCATAATAAAATCGGCCTTCAGCCTGTCCTGATTGGCTTTA
>CAYSGX010000383.1:0-3440 GCA_964430605.1 uncultured Chitinophagaceae bacterium | reverse complement strand
TTTAGTTGCTTCTGCCAAAAATATTATTGTGGCAATGATGCATACCAATAATAAAGGCGAATCGAAAATGCTGAAACGCTGCGAGCTGCCTTTAACCGGTGTGAAATGTGTGAAAAAAGTAGTAACCGATTTAGCGGTGTTAGATATTACCGATAAGGGTTTTAAACTGCTTGAGCGTGCGCCCGGTGTTTCGGTAGCGGAAATTGTATCGAAAACGCAAGGCACTTTAATTGTAGAAGGCGATATTCCTGAAATGACATTCTGATGAAACTTTCTCTGATATTATTCAGCCTTATTTCTTTTCATATTGCTGTGGCGCAACAAACAGCACAAGCATATTTCGATTATTTACAAGCGGCAGAAATTACCGTGGGCGCTCAACTGGTAACGCTCTCCAATCAATTAAAAGTTGCTGATAAGCAGCAGTTACAACAATTGCTGCAAGATTTCAGAAACACCGTTAATACCACCATCGGGCAGGTAGATGATAAAGATGCTTTCTCTAAAAGCAAATATTTAAAACAGGCTTTTCTGGAATACTTAGAAGCATTTAAACATATCGGCAAGCACGATTTAAAAGAGTTGATAGATGTTTTAGGGGAAGAAAATTTAGAAGATTTTCATAAAGAAGATGTTGCCGACCATGCTGAAAAAATGAATGCCCACCTTAATAAAGCCGAAGAGGAATGGAATGCAGCCAAAGAAAAATTTATTAAACAGCACAACATTTCCACAAATGATGGCGCATTTAAATTTTATTTAGAGCAAACAAAGCACTAAATTCAATCAACAATCATTTGCTCATTTATTCAGAAGAATGTCTGATTACATTAATTACAACGGAAAGTTTCACAGTAAAGACGAACCTATTTTCAGCAGCGATAATCGTTCTTTTCATTATGGCGATGGATTGTTTGAAACCATTCGTTTCTCTAACGGAAACCTGATGTTTCTGGAAGAACATTACAATCGTTTGTTACGCGGAGCCGCTTATTTAAAACTGCAATTGCCCGAATATTTTAATCTCGGTTTTCTTAAAAAACAAATTACCGATACTACCGAAAGCAACGATATATCGCTCAATGCCCGGGTAAAAGTTACATTGTTTAGAGATGGTATAGGCAAGTATGAACCCGACACCAACGGTGCTCACTGGCTTATAAAAACCACTCCGCTTTACCGCCCCGATTATCAGTGGAATGAAGACGGGCTGCATCTGGGAGTTTTTGAAAAATCGAAAAAAACCTGCGATGAATCATCGAACTATAAAACCACCAGCTCGCTGCTATATGTGCTGGCAGCCGTTTATAAAACTGAAAGCGGGTTTGATGAAAGTATAATTTTTAACACCAAAGGGAATATTGCCGATACGATATATTCTAATCTGTTTGCCATACACGGCAATAAAATTATTACCCCGCCTTTAAACGAAGGCTGTATAGATGGTGTAATGCGGAAACAAGTTCTGAAACTTGCCAAAAAAGCAGATTATAAAGTTTCGGAAGAAATACTCACTACTGACGATATTTACAACGCAGACGAAGTGTTTTTGACCAATGCCATCAAAGGCATAGTGTGGGTCAATCAATTTTCAGGAAAAAAATATGGCAATGAAGTATCGAAGCAGTTGTTAGATAATTTGAATGAACTGATTGAGTAATCGCTATTCAGTTGCGCCTATAACCCCTTCATTAATTTCTTCCATTTCACCTTGAAATTTGGTTTCAATTTCTTTTGAATTAATACCGTTTTCATTTAGCCAACGGGAGAATGAAGAAGAATATCCATGAGTAACATAAACAGTTTGAGCGCCACATTCTTTAACGGCAGTTTTTAGCTGTTCCCAATCGGCATGATCGGAAATGATAAAACCGGTATCAACATTTCTTCTTCTTTTTGCACCTCTTAATGACATCCATCCCGAAGCGACTGCCACCGAAGTGGGGTCAAACCTGTTAAGCCATGGTGAGTTTAATGAAGAAGGCGGGGCAAGAATTAAAGCGTTTTTGATATTTTCTTTATTTACTGTGGGGTCTATAATTTTCACTTTAGGTATGTGTGTACCATTAGCCCTCATAACCTGGTTTATATTTTCAATAGAACGGTGCGTGTATATTTCGCCAATACTTAAATCTAAATTACAAAGTAAGCGTTGCGCTTTGCCCAAAGTATAACCAATCAAAACCGATGTTTTTCCATTGGCAACATTATCGTTCCACCATAAATTAATTTCGTTAAAAATTTCCTGCTGACTGCGCCATTTGAATATAGGCAAGCCAAAAGTAGATTCTGTTACAAACACATCGCATTTCACTGATTCAAAAGGAGCGGAAATACCATCATTCGCTAATTTATAATCGCCCGAGATAACCCATACTTCACCTTTATATTCTATGCGCACTTGTGCCGAACCAATAATGTGCCCTGCCGGATGCAAAGAAAACTTAACGCCATTAATAGTAACTGTTTGCCCATATTCAAGGCCTTCAGTATTAATGTACATGCCTAAGCGATGTTGCAACAAAGGAATAGAATCTTTGTGTGCCAGATATTTCATGTTGCCTATGCGTGCATGATCGGAATGCGCATGTGTGATAATTGCTTTATCAACCGGCTTCCACGGGTCGATATAAATGTCTGCAATAGGACAGTACAGACCACTGGAAGTGAAATCAATTAACTGTTGCATAATGAGTAGCGTGTAGCGTTAGAACAATAACTATATTTTTAATTCAATTACAATCTAACAACTCAAAATGGGAATTGCATCTTTTTCTGACACAAAAATTGCAGAATATTAAAAAATACATGAATACTGTTAAGCCCAGATGCTGATTGGCTTAGGTATAAAACACCATTGACAAATTGAATAATTTGTATTAAGATATTGGTATAGCAAATTTTTCAGAAAATAATAAACCGAAAACAAGTAAACGAGCAGTAATTGTTTTTATTGTAACGGTTTTTTAAATATTGCTGAAAATATTTTCAGCAATAAATTAAACGTTGAACAAGAAGTGCATAATGTCACCATCATTCACTACATAATCTTTTCCTTGCACCATTAACTTACCTACCTCTCTACATGCTTTTTCAGAACCTAAAGTAATGAAGTCATCATACTTTATTACTTCAGCACGAATAAAGCCTTTTTCAAAATCGCTGTGAATAACACCTGCCGCCTGTGGTGCCGTGAAGCCCTTGGTAATTGTCCATGCACGCACTTCTTTAACACCCGCTGTGAAATAAGTGTAAAGATTCAAAAGTTTATAGGCATGAGTAATTAAACGTGCCACGCCCGATTCCTGTAAACCCAAATCATCTAAGAATGCTTTCCGGTCTTCAAAGCTATCCAACTGTGCAATATCAGCTTCTATAGCTGCCGAAACCATTAAATAACCGGCACCTTCGGTGGCAATTACAGGCTTTACTTTTTCTAC
>CAYSGX010000382.1:0-3445 GCA_964430605.1 uncultured Chitinophagaceae bacterium | reverse complement strand
CAATAGCCGAAGCAACTACCCCTGTTCCGCAAGAATAGGTTTCATTCTCTACTCCCCTTTCATAAGTTCTTACCTTAATGCCTTCTTCCTGCTGTTCAACAAAGTTTACATTAATGCCTTCTGCTTTAAATGGTGGCGAATTACGCACTTTCTTGCCTTCAAAAAAAACATTTACCGCATCGGCATCATCAACCAATGTTACATAATGTGGCGAGCCTGTATTCAGAATAAAATAATCATCTATTTGTCTTACATCGGCAACATCTTTCATTTTCAGTTTTACAATATCATTTGCTACCCGGGCATCGTGCGGGCCATCAATAGCTATAAATAATGTTGAATTATCAATAATTTTTAAATCGAACGCAAAACGTACAATACATCTGCCGCCATTGCCACACATGGTACTTTCATTACCATCGGCATTAAAATATTTCATTCTGAAATCGTAATCCGATTGCAATTGTAACAGAATTAAGCCATCGGCACCAATGCCAAATCTTCTGTCGCACAGTTGGGCAATCTGAGGTTGTGTTAAAGCCGAAAAAGCGCCTTCCCTGTCATCAATTAAAATAAAATCGTTTCCGGTGCCTTGGTATTTATAAAATGGTATGGTCATTTTTCTTCAGGTTGAATTGCAAACTTAGCTATAGAGCCGGCTCTTGCCTTGTTAACATTGGTTAAAACGCTGTAAAAGTATGTCAAAATTTCAGCCTTAGCACACTTTTGGAATGCTCAAGGTGTTAAAATTTCAGTTTACAAACCACAGGCATAAAAATTGTTTTTTTAAACCGAAAAAAATATAAAACTATGAGAACAAAACAAATTTTCTTCATTGCAGCAATCAGTATGGCAAGCGCAATACTCAGCGTTAGCGTTTTCAGCTATTTCAAACAAGATAACAGAACACTGTCTTACACCATTGAACAACCTGCCAGACTTGCTTCTTATTCTCCTTCGGCATTAGTTGGCAATGTAGATTTTACAGTTGCGGCAGAACACGCCACACCGGCTGTGGTGCACATTAAATCTACGGCACTGCCTCAAAAAGTTTCAGGAAGGGGAAACCCATACCAAAATCCTTTTCACGATTTTTTTGGCGATGATTTTTTTCGTTTTTGGGGCGATAGGGGCTGGCAACAACCACAGCAACAACCCAGAATGGCAGCGGGATCGGGTGTAATTGTTTCTCCAACGGGATATATTGTAACCAATAACCACGTAATTAAAGGTGCCGATAATATTGAAGTAGTGTTGAATGACAATATTTCTTACAAAGCAACTTTAGTGGGTGCCGACCCTTCTACCGATATCGCTTTGCTGAAAATTGATGCCGATAATCTTCCTTTTCTGAATTTTACCAATTCAGATTCAGTAAGAGTGGGCGAATGGGTTTTAGCGGTAGGAAACCCTTTCAATTTATCATCTACAGTTACAGCAGGTATTGTAAGCGCCAAGGCGCGCAATATCAATATTCTGGAAGATATTTCGGCTGTTGAATCTTTTATACAAACCGATGCCGCTGTTAATCCCGGCAATTCGGGTGGCGCTTTAGTAAATATAAAAGGCGATTTAATTGGCATTAACACCGCTATCGCTTCGCCAACCGGAGCATTCGCAGGCTATTCATTTGCCGTACCCGCCAATATTGTGAAGAAAGTGGTTGCCGACATTAAAGAATTTGGCGTGGTTCAAAGAGGTTTTTTAGGTGTGTCAATAAAAAATATTGACAGCGAGCTTGCCAAAAAACAAAACCTGTCAGATTTACAAGGCGTTTATATTGAAAATGTAACCAAAGGAAGCGCTGCCGATGATGCAGGTATTAAGCCCGGTGATGTAGTGAGAGAAATTAACGGCACAAAAATAAACAGTGCACCAAAACTGCAGGAAACTGTGGCGCAATATCGCCCCGGAAACAAAATAGAAGTGAAATATGTGAGAGACGGCAATTTAAAAACCACCACTTTAGTTTTGAAAAATAAAAATCAGAATACTGAATTGATAACTAAAGAAACATTGAGTTCTATTGATATTCTGGGCGCTGAATTTGCTGAATTAACCGATAAGGAGAAGAAAGAATTTGGTGTGAAACACGGTATAAAAGTGGTTAAAATTGTTGATGGAAAATTAGCGAAACAAACCAATATGAAAGAAGGGTTTATCATAACTTTTATTGACAGAACACCTATTCACAAGACCGATGATATTATTTCAGCCATGAAAAATAAGAAAGGCGGGGTAATGATTGAAGGTACTTACCCCAATTATCCCGGCACCTATTATTATGCCTTCGGAATGTAGTGTCATGTCAAATATGAATGGAATACTTGCGTTTCACGCAAAGGCGCAAAGCCGCTAAGTTTTTTCTTTGCTCCTTTGCGGCTTTGCGAGAAATCATTTGCGGGAAACAAAATAAAATTTGGAAAATTGGTTGGTTTTACTAATTTCGCAAACCCTCTTAAAACGGGCATGTAGAAACTTACGCCAAAACACGTAAAATCAATAATTTCAACAGTTTGTAAGAACTATTTATTGATTATCAGAGTTTTAAGTGAGTGTTAAGAATATTGCGGAAATATTTATTTGACTATTGATTTTTTTGAAAATACTTTGCACAATAATTAAAACAACCCCACGTTATAGGGTGTTGAATCTTGATAAGAAACTTATTTTTTAACCAAAAATCCCATAAATGCGTCAGCTAAAGATCACCAAATCTATCACTAACAGAGAAAGCGATTCAGTAGAAAAGTATCTCCAGGAAATCGGTAAAGAAGACCTTCTTACTGCCGAACAGGAAGTGGATTTGGCAAGAAGAATCAAAAAAGGCGACCAAAGAGCCTTGGAAAAGTTGGTTCGTGCCAACCTTCGTTTCGTTGTTTCTGTTGCAAAACAGTATCAAAACAACAACATGTCGTTAAACGACTTGATTAACGAAGGCAACTTAGGGTTGGTGAAAGCCGCTCAAAAGTTTGACGAGACCAAAGGTTTCAAGTTTATCTCTTATGCAGTGTGGTGGATTCGCCAATCTATCATGCAGGCATTAGCAGAAAACAGCCGCCTGGTGCGCTTGCCTCTGAACAAGGTAGGTTCTCTTTCTAAGATTAACAAAGCTTTCTCTGATTTGGAACAAGAGTTCGAAAGAGCTCCGACACCACAAGAACTTGCGCAGATTCTGGATATGAGTGCAGATGAAATTGAAAGCACCTTATCGGTTTCTACCCGCCCGGTTTCTATGGATGCACCGTTTCAGGAAGGTGAAGAAGGCGCTTTGTTAGATGTTTTAGAAAACAAAGGCGCTACCAGAGCCGATTCTCACATGTTGTATGCCGCTTCATTAGCTGCTGAAACCGAGAGAACACTTGGTATTCTTACCGACAGAGAAAGAAGCGTTTTGAAGCTGTTTTACGGCATTGGTGTTCCTCACGAAATGACTTTAGAAGAC
>CAYSGX010000381.1:0-3465 GCA_964430605.1 uncultured Chitinophagaceae bacterium | reverse complement strand
TTTTTTAGCTTTTGCTGGCGAGAGGCAACAGCCTTTCGCCAACTGTCTTTTTTATTACCTATTACCCTCTAATCTGTTAGCTTCCTTTCTTTAAAAAATTATAATTCTTAAACGATTGTTTCAATCTTGCATGTAAAATAGGCTTCTTTCGGAAAATGGAGTATTACACTTGATGAGCGTTTGTCATGGTGAGCCTGTCGAACCATATTGGGCAGCCTGCGCACAACCCTTCGACAAGCTCAGGGTGACAACGCGCATTTTCCGAAAGATGTCTAATAAATATAAAATTTAAACAGGCAGGTTTTGATACAGTTTCTCAATAATTTTTCGGGTTTCAGGCTGCAACATAAGCAGGTTATAGCCGATTGGCTGGCAAAAACTGCCCAAAACGAGGGTAAAGCCATTGCCAATATCCAGTATGTTTTTTGCTCCGATGCGGAAATATTAGAAATCAACAAAACCTTTCTAAAACATAATTATTATACAGATATTATTACCTTTGATTATTCACAAAATAATGATTTAGAGGCAGAAATATACATTTCTATTGAAACCGTCCGCTCCAACGCGATGTTGTTTCACGTGAAACCTGCTGAAGAACTGAACAGGGTTATTGTTCATGGATTATTGCATTTAACAGGCTATAATGATAAAACCAAACAGGAAGCCGGAATAATGAGAAATAAAGAAAATGAATGTCTGAACGAATTGAATAAACTGTTATTGAAGCAAAAAGTAAAGAAAAACAGAAAATTAAACCCGCAAGGTTTTGAAAACCTTGCGGGTTTAAATGTTGTTTCACGTGGAACAAAAGACGTAAAAACCAAGAAAAATGTTTAAAGAATACGATGTTATTGTGGTTGGTGCGGGGCACGCAGGATGTGAGGCGGCTGCCGCTGCCGCAAACCTTGGCTCTTCTGTGTTACTGGTAACTATGAACATGCAAACCATTGCCCAAATGAGCTGTAACCCTGCCATGGGTGGTGTGGCAAAAGGACAAATTGTGAGAGAAATAGATGCCATGGGCGGCTATTCCGGTATAGTTACCGACAGGTCGGCCATACAGTTTCGCATGTTAAACAGGTCGAAAGGGCCTGCCATGTGGAGCCCAAGAACGCAAAACGACCGCATGTTATTTGCCGCAGAATGGAGAAAAATGCTTGAGGAAACGCCCAACGTAGATTTTTGGCAGGATATGGTGAGTGGCTTAATTGTGGAAGAAGGAAAGGCTTGCGGTATTGTTACCGGCATGGGTATAAAAATAAGGTCTAAAGCGGTTGTGCTTACCAATGGCACGTTTTTAAATGGCTTAATTCATATAGGCGAAAAACATTTCGGAGGGGGCAGGGCAGGAGAAAAGGCCGCTTATGGAATTACCGAGCAGTTAATTCAGCTCGGTTTTGAGTCGGGGAGAATGAAGACAGGAACCCCTCCCCGTGTTGACGGAAGAAGCCTCGATTATTCAAAAATGGAAGAACAAAAGGGCGATGAAGTGCCCGACAAGTTTTCTTTTCTGCCATCTTCTAAAGCCTTAACCGAACAACGAAGCTGTTTTATTACCTACACCAATAAGGAGGTGCATGATATTCTACGAACCGGATTTGATAAGTCGCCCATGTTTACCGGGCGCATTAAAGGTTTGGGTCCGAGATATTGCCCTTCGGTTGAAGACAAAATAGACCGTTTTGCCGATAAAGACCGCCACCAAATTTTTGTGGAACCGGAAGGATGGGACACTATCGAAATTTACGTTAACGGATTTTCTACCTCCCTGCCCGAAGACGTACAGGTGAAAGCCATCAGAAAAATTCCTGGTTTTGAAAATGTAAAATTGTTCCGCCCGGGCTATGCCATCGAGTATGATTATTTTCCGCCTACCCAGCTTTTTTCTTCTCTTGAAACTAAGTTGGTGAAAGGGCTATTTTTTGCCGGACAAATTAACGGCACCACCGGATATGAAGAGGCCGCCTGCCAGGGGCTTATGGCAGGCATCAACGCGCATCAGTCGGTTAAAAAATCAGACCCGTTAATTCTGAAAAGATCTGACGCATATATTGGTGTGCTCATTGATGACCTCATTAATAAAGGCACCGAAGAGCCTTACCGGATGTTTACCAGCAGAGCAGAATACAGGGTAATGCTCCGGCAAGATAATGCCGATTTCAGGCTCACGCAATTGTCTTATAATATGGGATTAGCAAAAGAAGAACGATATGAAAGAGTAAAATTGAAAAAACAGGCTGTTGAAGATATAATTAAGTACTTTAAAAGTAACAGTTCAATTCCGGAAGAAATAAATGAGTTATTATTGAGTAAAAACACTTCAATTATTGAACATAAACAAAAGTATATCAGTATTTTATTAAGGCCTCAAATAGAGATTACAGACCTTCAGGCGCACGTTCCTGAACTAAATGAATTTCTTTCTAAATTTGAAAAAGAATTCGTTGAAGAGGCTTCAATTCAAATGAAATACGAAGGCTATGTTCAAAAAGAACAATTATTTGTAGAAAAAATGAACAGGCTCGAAGATGTGGTGATAAATGATAATTTTGATTACGACAGAGTAAAATCTTTATCGAACGAAGCAAGAAATAAGCTCACCGGCATCAAACCAAAAACACTTGGTCAGGCGAGCAGAATTAGCGGAGTGTCTCCGGCAGATATTTCGGTGTTGATGATTTATTTAGGCAGATAGTTTTAGAAAATGAATGGCATTTTGGAAGATTTAAAAAGGAGTGGTTTTGGTTTACTTTTTATTGTGGTTTTGTTTTGGTTGTCGTCTTGTGCCAACCCCATGACACCAACCGGTGGGCCAAGAGACGAAATTGCCCCTCAAATTCTGGAGGCTTCTCCCGGTAATAAATCGGTAAACACCAGGCCACAAAATGTGAGTTTGCGCTTCAACGAGTATATTGTTTTAGATAATCCTTCCCAAAACATATCCATTTCGCCCCCCATTGAAGGCACGCCAGAATTTTTGGTGAAAGGAAAAACGCTGCAAATCAAGTTTCCTAAAACACCGCTTCAGGAAAACACCACCTACACCATCAATTTTGGCGCGGCTATAAAAGACAATAACGAGGGCAATATTCAGGATAGTTTTACTTATGTATTTTCTACAGGGCCTTTTTTAGATTCATTAACCTTTACCGGGAACGTAAATAACGCGCTAACCTCAGTTGCTGAAGAGGGTTTTGTGGTTGGTTTATATAAGGAAACTGCCGACAGTATTGTGTTTACTAAAAAGCCCGACTATTACACCAAAACAAAAAAAGACGGTTCTTTTAGATTAGAAAACCTGAAAGAAGGCAAGTACAAACTATTCGCTTTTAAAGACGAGAACTTTAGCTATACCAGAGACTTGCCTAATGAAAACTATGCTTTTCACAATGATTTGGTTTCTCCGTCAGAAGCCCCGACTCCTGTTTATTTAAGGTCTTTTGAAGAAAAAAAGCCAATTTC
>CAYSGX010000380.1:0-3472 GCA_964430605.1 uncultured Chitinophagaceae bacterium | reverse complement strand
AGCGCCTGCACAAAACATCACTATCAGAAACAGCTATAATGTAGCGGGTATTTCTTTTTCGCCTGAAGAAATCGCAGCAGCCATCAAAAAGCAAATGCCCGGTTTTGAAATTTCTTATGTACCCGATTTCAGACAACAAATTGCTGAAAGCTGGCCTGCAAGCATAGATGATACTATTGCACAAAAAGACTGGAACTGGAAGCCCGAATATGACTTAAACAGCATTGCCAAAGACATGCTTCAAAATGTGGTGGTAGAAAATACTACTTTATAGTATTCCGCTGGCGCATAGCCTCATATAATATCATACCTGCCGAAACCGACACGTTATACGATTCTAAAGATTCGTGAATGGGAATTTTTATGATACTGTCAGATTTTCTGATAAGCTGCAACGAAACCCCTGTATCTTCAGCACCCATTACTATGGCTATAGGCACTGTGAAATCTTCATTATAAGAATAATTTTCGGTGTGCATATCGGTGGCGGTAATGCGGACGCCATTCAGCTTAAAAAAATCTAAAGCCTCGGTAAGGCTTTTTACCTTACACACATGTATTTTATTTAATGCCCCTGCGGAAGTTTTTAAAGCATCGCTGCCTATTAAAGCGCCACCTTTGGCAGGCACTACTATGGCATCTACATTAGCGCCCAGGGCAGTGCGCGCAATAGCGCCAAAATTTCTTACATCGGTAATATGGTCTAAAACCAAAAACAAAGGGGTTCTGCCCTCTTCATAAGCTTTCATCAGCACATCTTCCAGCTCGAAATATTGTATCAGCGAAAGAAAGCCTATAATACCCTGATGTGCTTTTCTTGAAATAGCATTGAGCTTTTGCATGGGCACCATTTGCACGGGTATTTCCTGCTCTTTTGCCAGCTTTCTTATTTCGGCAATTTCGCCCTGCTTGGTGTCTAAGGCTATTAATATTTTTTCCAGTTTCTTTTCTGAAACCAAGGCTTCATAAACCGGGTGCTTGCCGTATATAATATTGGGTTGATTCAAAATGAATAGTTTGTTAGAAATGAAAAAACTGTATCTAAAGTCTTAGAAACGTTATAAATGTCTTCCTTCTTGTCGAAGGATATGTTACTTTCAACATACTCATGGTTCGATAAACTCACCATGACAGACTTTAGATACAGCTTTTTTTTAAAATGTTATCAATAATTAGCTGCCATTAAATACCACCGCTTTGCATAAATAAATTTTGCAGCGTGGTAAGTTTCTCTTTTATTTTATCGGCAGTTTCATTGTCTTTATGGAATCGCGCAATACGCTCAAGCTCATACATTACCGCTATGGCTTGCTGGCCTGCACGTTTAGCGCCCGGGTCGCGTTGGCGAACAACATCGGTAACATTGTATTTCAACTCTTGCTCATACACCCTCATAATTTCGTTGATGGTAAACTGTGCAGTTTCAATATCGCCCGCATTATAATACACATCGGGGAATTTAATCATGAAGATATTGTAGGGCACATTGCTTTCAGGAAAAACACGCTCGCATTGGTACAGCACCTCTTTTGCCAAATCTATTTTCCCCTCGCGCACCAGCGCTTCTGCAAGGCGCACAAAATTGCTGCGCAGGTTCATGGTCATGCGCTGAATGTTTTCATCTAAATACATAGGCACAGGCTGTGTTACTTTCAGACCGGTACCGCTTTTCACTTCACCTTTCAGGCTGTTAAGTTTTCTCAACTCGGCAGGGGTCATGTCGAACTTAGCGCATACATCAAATAAAGTTTCATTGGCTTGTACGGTATAGTTGATGGTCTGTTTTCTTTCTATACCGCCCCATTTGAATTTGTTCATGGCGTTGTTGTACATAATATCGGTAGCGACATAGCCATATTGGCTTTCAGATTCGTTGGTTTCAACAGGCACTATTCTGTATGATAAACCTTCTAACTGAAAATGTTTTTCTAAGCCTAAATAACTGTCGGGACTTACCGAAACGGCAAAGTATATAGGCCTGTCGTTGATATTATTTGCTACAATATCTAAAACAATCAAATCATTTTTCAGCAAATTGTTTTTGCCGCCAATGGTAAACCTGATTTGGTTTTTTAAAGAATCTTTCTTTCCTGCAGGCACTACATTGGCAAATTTTGCGGCATCTACATTTACCGAGAAATTTTTGGTAGGCAGGTAATTCGTAAACTCGCCATTGCTCAACTGCACTTGCGAGCGTTTATCATCAGAGCCAATAAACTTAATAATTTCGCCTAAATCATAATAGTTTGACTGGTTTAGTTTTTTGGTATCGTAGTAGCGGGTTACATCGCGCTTACTACCTAAAAACTGGTCATCAGTAAAAGATATTTTCACGGCTGCCGCATCGTTCATGGCAAATTTCAATTGGCGGATGTACCAATCTACACCCAACAAACTAAGGTTTACCACGCGCACATCGGGACGTATGTTTTCTACTTCTTGCGCATACCACAACGGATAAGTATCGTTATCGCCCTGTGTAAAAATGATGGCGTTTTTATCGCACGATTCTAAATAGTTAATAGCAAAATCTAAAGCGGTAGAGCGCTTACTGCGGTCGTGGTCGTCCCATCCATCGTTGGCCATTAAAGCCGGAGCCGCAAAGCCAATCAATATAGCCGTTAATGCCGAAGGCACTGCGGGTAATTTAGTTTTCAGAAACTCAAAAATTGCCGCTACGCCAAAGCCTATCCATATACAATAAGTAAGGAACGAACCCACCAAGGTATAATCTCTTTCGCGCGGCTCGAAAGGTGGCGAGTTGAAGAATACAATTTCTAACACCCCTGTGAAAGCAAATAGCGTAAGCACTACCAGCCCACCGTTTCTGTCTTTTTTAAATTGATAAAACACTCCTATCACGCCCAATAAAAAAGGCACCAAGAAAAAGCGGTTCCAGCCTTTGTTAGTTTTAGCATAATCGGTCATGGCATCAATAGCGCCCATTTTGCTTTTATCTATGGCTTCAAAACCGGTAATCCAGTTGCCGTTATTATTATCAAACCTTCCCTGAATATCATCTTGTCTTCCTGAGAAATTCCACATAAAATAACGGAAATACATAAAGCCCAACTGATAATTAAAGAAGAAAGAAAGATTATCTCTGAAAGTAGGATTTTCTTTTTCGCCTAAACCCAACATTGCTTTATAAGCACCGCTGTGCCTGTCGTCTTGCCACGAACCCAAACGGGGAAAAGGCATCATGTCTTTAGGATTGAAAATATAATCTATCTTATCGCCTATTACTTCATACCTGTCGCCCACCTTGGCATATTTGGCCCCGGTTTTTTTAATATCGGTAGGGTAGGCATTAAAGTGCGGGCCATACATCAAAGGCCTGTCGCCATATTGCTCGCGGTTTAAATACGATTGTAGTTTCAGAATATCTGAAGGGTCGTTCATATTTATTGGCGGATTGGCATTGGCGCGAATCACCACTGCGAAATAGGTAGAAAACCCAATGAGAATAAAT
>CAYSGX010000379.1:3085-3482 GCA_964430605.1 uncultured Chitinophagaceae bacterium | reverse complement strand
TTGCAACAGCAATACGAACAGTTGTTATATTGATAATGATTTGGAGTATTGTTCTATTACGAGGCGAAGCAAAAGGAATTAGCTCTTTATCAAAGCAGAATATTATTTTCCTTATTGTTTCAGGAATAGCAACAGGGTTATCATGGCTGTTTTATTTCAAAGCTCTGCAATTAGGAAATGTATCGCAAGTAGCAACCATTGACAAACTAAGCGTAGCCCTCACAATCATTTTAGCAGTAATTTTTTTAGGCGAAACATTAACATTGAAAACAGTAATCGGAGCAGGGTTAATTATTGCAGGGACTTTTGTTTTGATTTTGAAATAAAATACCCGACACGACAGCCCCGACTTTCCCGACAACTCACAGCAGACACCCGACCACGACAGACAGAAGGG
>CAYSGX010000379.1:0-3075 GCA_964430605.1 uncultured Chitinophagaceae bacterium | reverse complement strand
AGCGTGATTTGCGTAATCTGCGGGAAACTTTTTAAGCCATTTTAGTATTGACAGGATACTAATTCATTTTATAGGCTGAAATGATTTTTATTGTTGAGTTTTGCAAGTGCTTGAAAACGCTAACCACCATAAAAAAATTATTGCTTTTATTTTTTCTGCTGAATACTTTATCTGTTTCGGCAGCAAAAATTCATGGTATTTTAACCGACAGCAAACAACAACCCCTGCCCTTTGCCAACATCTATATTAAAGGCACTACTAAAGGCACAACATCAAATGAATCGGGTAAGTATCAATTAGAATTAACAGCGGGCAGTTATGAATTGGTTTACCATTACATTGGCTATAAGCGATTCATAAAAGAAATTACAGTTGCAGAAAAAGATATTGAGCTAAACATTGCTTTAGAAGATGAAGAAGTACAATTAAGAGAAATAATTGTAAGCGCCCGCGAAGACCCTGCTTATGCCATTATGCGCAAAGCGATAGCAAATAGGAATTACTACTATAACCGGGTAGAAGCCTACCAGTGCGATGTTTATACCAAAGGCTTACAGCGCATCGTAAGCGCGCCCGATAAGATTATGGGCATTCCCATAAATTCAACCGGAATATTAGACACTAATAATTCGGGCATTGTGTATTTATCAGAATCGGTTTCAAAGTTTTCTTTTAAGAAGCCCGATAAAATAAAAGAAACCATGATTGCCTCTAAAGTTAGCGGCAACAGCAATAATTTTAGCTGGAACAGTGCCGCAGATTTTAATGTGATTGATTTGTACAAAAACAGCATCAGCATTGATGTAATTACCAATCGCGTTATCATTTCTCCTTTGGCAGACAACGCTATGATGTATTATAAATATAAACTGCTGGGTATTACGGTAGAAGACGGGCGGTTGGTAAATAAAATTCAGGTAATTCCCAAAAGAAAAGCCGACCCTGTTTATAGCGGCATTATCTATATAAACGATAACCTTTATAACCTGCACAGCTATGAACTGTTGCTTACCAAAGACGCGCAAATAAACTTTTTAGACACCATAAAAATTTCTCAAACATTTGTACCTATTGAAGCCGATATATGGATGCCCATAAGTAAACGCTTTGATATTTCTTTCAGTTTTATGAAAATTAAAGCTGAAGGCTACTACCTGGCAACTTATAAAGACTATAATATTCATCCTGAATTTGGTAAAAAATATTTCACTAACGAAACTTTAAGCATTGATGAATCTTCAAACAAAAAAGACTCTTTGTACTGGAATAAACATAGGCCTGTTCAGCTTACCGAAGAAGAAGTAAGCGATTATAACCGGAAAGATTCTATAGAAATATTAAGAGAATCAAAAGCCCATTTAGATTCTTTAGATAAAAAAGCCAATCGTTTTAAGCCCGTTAATATATTATTCGGTTATAGTTTCAGAAAAAGCTATAATAAAATAAATTTCAGGACTACCCCGCTTTTTAATGCCATAAACTTTAATACCGTTGAAGGTTATAATATTTCTCTGGGCTTCACTTTAGACAAAGAATTTGAAAAAAGGAAGCTGTTGCGGTTTACCCCCGCATTTCGATATGGCATAGCCAACAAACTGTTTAACAGCACTGCAAACCTTACTTACTATTATAACAGAAAGAAATCGGCATACGTAAGTATTGAAGGCGGGCAATATGTAAAGCAATTTAACAGAAGCGAGTCAATTAGTGAGCTAACCAATACGTTATACACGCTTTTGGCTGAACTGAATTACATGAAACTTTACAAAGAACAGTATATAAATATTGGGCACCGATATGAAATTACCAATGGATTAACTTTAAGGGTAAATACTAAATATTCCAGAAGAAGTGCGTTGAATAATGCCAATGTCAGCAGTTGGCGCGATGTGAAAAACCTGACATTTACCGCTAATGTGCCCGAAAACGATTATTTAAACGGAATGCCTTTTCAGCGACATGATGCCTTTCACTTGGTATTTGATGTGCGCTACAAACCCGGGCAAAAATATGTTTCCCGCCCCGATATGAAAATTACCACGGGTTCAAAATATCCTGAATTTTCACTGGTGTATGTAAAATCAATACCGGGCGTGTTTAACAGTAGCCTCAATTATGACCAGTTGCAGGTTAAAATAGAAGATAATATTAGCCTGAAGATGTTAGGCAACACCGAATACCTGTTCAGAACAGGCGTTTTTCTGAATAAAAACAATGTGGAATTTATCAATTTCAAACACTTCAACGGCAATCAAACCATCATAGGCAAAGATTATTTCGATGGCTTTCAACTATTGGAATATTATGCGGCAAGTACCATACAACCTTATTATGAAGCACACTTACAACATCATTTCAGGGGGTTCTTTTTCAACAAAATTCCCGGCTTTAGAAAACTGAAACTGCAGGAAGTATTTGGCGTACATTTTCTATACAATAAAGATTTTCAAGACTGGACTGAAATTTCTGTCGGCATAGAAAATATTTTTCGAGTTATCAGGATTGATTTTGTTTCGGGCATTAGCCAAAACCGTACTACCCAATTTGGAGTAAGAGTGGGAATTGACCTGAATATTTTTAATTGATGGCGTTATTCATTGCATTAAAATAAAAACAGTGTGGTAATAAATTATTTGCACGTTAATATGGTGTCATAATAGGATTGTGCAACAGCCACCACTATTAGCACCAGTTTTTCTCTGTCATTCCGTCTTTCCTTTAAACGTGGCATAAATTGCCATTGCGTGTCCGTGTCCCAATTCAAATTCTTCTTTCAGCCAGTTCGTTATTTCTGTGGCTTTTACGGTTGGCACAAGTTTGCCGTCTTTCAAAAAACCTTTCTTTTCGGCTGATTTTTTGAAGTCGGCAGGCGTTTTACCTGTCTTCTTTTTGATATTGTCTATGTATGCTTGAAACGACATAATTTTTATTTTTTGAGTTCCAAAATGCTTAATACAATTTTTGCTGTCAAGATTGGATAGCCTAAATAGCATAACACCAATATCCTATTTGCCCACCCATTGACACCTATTACGCTTTTGGGCAATTCTGTTAGTGGTGGTGAATCTGGACCGT
>CAYSGX010000378.1:2856-3489 GCA_964430605.1 uncultured Chitinophagaceae bacterium | reverse complement strand
ACAGCTTGTAATATCTGGTAATGGCGATAATGTATTATAATTAAATAATGAAAAAGAAATAGTGGCTTTTACTTCACAATCGCCAATATAGGCGGTAACGCTGTAAGTGCCTATTTGGTTAATGTTAAACTGAAAAGCTGTTTCGCCCGTATTCCATTTTACTGAATCATAAATGGCAGGAACAGTGAGGGTTTGCGTAAAGCCTGTTGTATCACACAATATACTGTCATTGCCAATATTCAAATCGGTATAATATGAGGGAAGCATTTCTATTGACACATCGTCTATGTAATAATAAGCGGTGGAATCAGCGCTATGACCCCAAGGCACACCAAAAGATAAAGTGTTAGTGTTCGGGTATAGATGGAAGTTACCAAAGGTAAAATATTTTTCTCCTCCTTCAGCTTTGTAAATCCCCTGATATTTCATCCAATCTGATGTATTATTAAAAAATTGGTAAGCGGGACTTTCTATATGAGGAGTTGAATAAGAGAAATAATACGAGTTTTCGTTAATAACAGTATCTGAAAAATATACACCAATTCTATCAATTGCTAAACGAACATCTCTTGGAATAGATAAATACATTTTATAGCAATAAAAACTGTCTTTGACTAAAGGCATGTTCAATCT
>CAYSGX010000378.1:0-2846 GCA_964430605.1 uncultured Chitinophagaceae bacterium | reverse complement strand
ATCTACCTTGTATGAAAGTTCCCATAGGAACACCAGAGATATCATTATGATATACAACCATAATATATCCATTGCCTGTTCTTGGTATTTGGGGTCCGAAAGTTGCAGTATTTGGGTTTTGTCCGAAATTGATAGAGCAATAGTTATAAATAGAATATTCTGTCAACGTTGCATTGTTCCAATTTAATATGTATGGGTAATTAATATTATTCGTGTTAAGCACACAAGTATCATAATCTTCAAAACTAGGGTTAACCACCAGGTTTTGAGCCTGAATAAAAGAAATGGAAATAATTAGGTGTATAAAAATGAGTAATAACTTGCTCATATAGTAATTTGATTGTAAAAACAGCAAGCCCCAAAGAAAAAGGGGCTTGCCGTGAATAACATTAATTTGATTTAACAAATTTTCCTTTAAAAGATTTATTCCCTATAACTATATTATAAAAATACAAGCCCTGCGCAATATTATATGATGGTATTTCAATACGGTGCGTTCCGTTTGAAAACATTCTGTCTTCTGCCAGAACAGCTATTACACTTCCTTGAAGGTCGTATAATTGAGCGGTAACTTTTTCTGATGAGTTAATAACACTAAACTGCAATGTAGCATTACCCGATGACGGGTTAGGGAATAAACTCACTTGCTCAACATCTTCATCCATATCTACAACGCTTGTGTATTCCTCATCGTCCCAGCTAGTTTTACAACCACTTACATTATCGGTAAACCAGGCTTCTTTTGTATTGCTGGAACATAGATTTTGTATGGTAAGCCTTATGCGATATTTTCTGCCTGTGGGATTAGAAAAAAAATATCCTAATCCTACAGTATTTGTAAAATCGTTTAAGCTTAAACAAACTAAATCACTAGTTGAGGTTAAAGGATTGTTTAAAGAGTTACCTATATTTTGAATAAAACCACAAGAGCTATTGAATTCATCAATAACCAAATCAAAAGAACCTCCCACAAACTGACCTCCGCTGCAATCTGCTTTTATTTTAGGATTATTGGTACATACGTTGGTAACACTGCTACAATTAGCACTTGCACTCACACCGCTTCCTGAACATGTGGTATTATTGACAAACGTAAAGCATGAGGTTACTGCCGTAGGGGACCCATTCACCTGTATAAAGCCCACTTTTACGGTGGTAGTGCAACCATTAGATGCCGTAAGTGTAACCCTAAACCTGCCTGTATTTGAAGCCAAATAAGTGCCTCCTGTACCCGGCATACTACGTAAATCAGTAGGCAAGGTAGTTATGGTGCCCGAGTTATAATTATATACACCATTCAGTGCGCAGTTAACATCGAGCGAGTTAACTTCTAAAACATAAGAAGTGGCTCCTGTACTTAAATTTGAAAAAGTAAGTGGCGCACAATTATACACTACCTGTATGCTGCCACACCCGGTTGCCGGAGTTTGGTTGTTGATTTTAAAATCGGCAATCCCATGCTGAATACCATTGAAATAGAAATAATTTTCTCCATCAATTTGGTCGGGCAGGGAATAAACACCCGGTAAGGTATTGGTATTTGCATTGCTTACCACAGTGAAAGAAATACCCGTAGTAGTGGCATTGAAAGTATTGTTGCTGGGTATAATATGCCCAACACCTCCGCTATTGCTTACTCCTAAAATAATATCATGATTACTCAATTCTAATTGGGTGAAACCAAAGTTTTGAGTAGTACTTCCTAAGTATGAAGCGGTTGAAGTAGAAGTAACTATTTTATAAAGCCCTTTATTATTTTGGCAACTGCTTGTAGCCGATACCCATAAGTTACCATTAGCATCATATTCCAACCCGCTGATACTGTGGTTGGACGTAGTACAAGGTGATTGGAACGTAAGTGTATGAGTAATTAGGGTAGGACTACTCGTAGTAATTTCATATACTTTACCACTCGCACCGTTTGTGCTTCCCCATGCAAAGCGGGTGCCTCCATGATTTAGCTCGGCTTCGCTAGGCAAAAACTCTGAACTGGACAAGCTAGATAAACCGGATGGCGTTAAATTTGTTTGTGAAGCAATACCTGAAGAACTGATAGTAAATCTAGAGAAATTGCTATTAGAAATACAATATAAGTACCTAATAGCCGAACTGCCCGAGCCGCTAATTACTTTACTGGCAGCCATGCCACAGGCATTTCCAAATAATGTGGCAAAATGAACAGGAGATCCCATAGATACACTTCCGCTTGCATCTACAATTGCATAATATAATTCAATAGATGACAATGGAGTAGCTCTCGCCATAATGACATAATATTTTCTGCATTGGCCCGGAACGGGAGCAATTACAACTTCTTTAAGAGGGTCAAAAACAATAGAGCCAACAGAACCACTTGTTGCATTAAGAACTTCTCCATTTCTAACATAGAACAATAAATTATTGTACTCATCATAAATGCCATTTGCTACTGCATATTGAGATGATGATGCGCCTGGAATGCTACTAACTGATGGAGCAGTACCCCATATCATTTGAACTTTATTGGGTAATACAGTCCAATTTCTCATTTGGGTTGCTGCAATAACGTTGAATATACTCATAGTACATAATAACGCAAGAATTAATTTTTTCATGTGTTAAAGGGTTTTGGTTTTAAAGTTTACTGTAATTGTTTCCATTATGCTCACCAATTAAACATAGACACGGCAGTGTTTATATTGATTGCATTTACGGGTATGATTACAGCACCTTTTAATTTTTATAGCTTTGTAATACTTTTTTATAAAGGGTGGAATATTGGGCTGTGCCAAGCCTTTTATTGCCACATTAAGCCCGCGTTGGAGCGCGGGCTTATTTTTTCCGCTTTCTTTTTACATCATGCGCTA
>CAYSGX010000377.1:0-3490 GCA_964430605.1 uncultured Chitinophagaceae bacterium | reverse complement strand
TAACATTAACCAATAATCAAACCATTAATACCGGTAACGTAATCGGCCCGCAGGGACAACAAGGAATTCAGGGAAATCCGGGTATTCAAGGCCCGCAAGGTACACCCGGAGTTGCAGGGGCTGCAGGAGTAAATGGTATAGGAGTAAGTACAGCGGTAGTAAATGGTAATGGAGATTTGATTTTAACATTAACCAATAATCAAACCATTAATACCGGTAACGTAATCGGCCCGCAGGGCCTGCAAGGAATCCAAGGTATTCAGGGCATTCAAGGGCCGCAGGGCAATAACGGACAAAATGGTGTAAGCGTTACCAACGCAACGGTAAATGGAAGCGGAAACTTGATTTTAACTTTGTCTAATAGTCAAACAATTAACACCGGTAGTGTTATAGGGCCACAGGGTTCTCCGGGTCCTCAGGGGCCACAAGGCCCATCTGGGTCAGGTGGCACACCAAGTAAAATATTTTATCAGTCAGAGGCTAATCTCTCTCATAATTTCGCCTCGAACAATCCAAGCAGCCCCACATGGGTAACCTCACACAGCATATCAGTTCCTGCCGGAACCTGGTTGGTAACTTTTTGCGGATATGCAACGGTATCTATTTCAGGTTCACCAAGGTTTGAACTTACTGCAGGAGCTACGGTATACGCTAATGTTTATGCACCGGGAAATTTATACTCTCATTCATCAATAATTACCACAACGGGTGCATCTACTACTATTCAGATAAGAGTAAGCCATTCCGTAAATACTCCCGATAGCCGTACGGTAACAATTTCAAGGCCAAGACTAATAGCTTTAGAAGTAGCTCCATAAACATAATTTATAAAAAGGTTGCCCAAAAGAAGAGCAGCCTTTTTATTTTTTTAACGATGTAAAGGTTACATAACACATCAAGTTGTTTCGGGTGTATGCCAATGCTTAGCGATGAAAAAACTTAAAAGCATTGAGTTTCTGTCTTTCTGTTAATTTTACCCCATGAACGAGCCCGTAAAATTTTTCAGCAAAACTTTAATTTTTGTTTTTTCCGTATTGATGAGCGTTATTTTCGGCTGCCTGCTTTTTGCCGATAATCTAAACCAGGCAGGCAGAAGAAAATATATACTGCCGTTAATAGCAGGTGGATTTTTATACAATATGCTTTTTTCCTTACTGCTTAGAAGTTTTGTTACCGATAGTGTTATGCTGTTGGTGGGTATGCAAGTAGCAAACCTGTTAGGAGCATACATATTAGTAGTACCTGTTTGGAATAATCTATTAGGCGATATTGAAGAATATGAGAAAAAATCGCCCATTGGCCCATTAATTATCTTCTTAATAATAACTGTTGCTTTGGCGATGTTTATTCTGAAAACAGGTAAACTTGCCCTGTAATTATTTTACTCACATTTTCTTCAACATTTCGTTACAATTATTTGCCACAATTGAATGTGGCGACTGATTATATTTGCGCTTTCTAAAAACAACTTCTTATGAAATTTGATACCTCAAAATCTTATTCATTTTCTTTTCCTACCAATATTCGTTTCGGCATTAACGTAGTAAATGAATTGCCTGCTTATCTCAAAGCCAACAAACTGAAATACCCTTTAATCGTTACCGACCCTATTATAAAAGACCTTGATTTCTTTAAAAGAATTGTCCGCTTGCTGGGTAATGAAGGTATTAACGTAACAGTGTTTTCAGATATTTCAAAAAACCCTGTGAAAATCGATGTGCTGAAAGGCGTTGAAGTTTTTCACGGTGAAGAGTGCGACAGCATTGTAGGTATTGGCGGTGGGGCGGCATTGGATGTGGCGCGTGCTGTTGTATTGGGCGCATATCACGAAAGAGATTTGTTCGACTATGATGATTTAATTGGCGGAGATAAATATGTAACCGAAATTGTTCCGCATTTTGTAACCATTCCTACCACATCGGGCACAGGCAGCGAAGTAGGCAGAAGCGCGATTATTTCAGAAGATGAAAGCAAGAAAAAAAGAATTTTGTTTTCGCCAAAACTATTGGCTGCACAAGTATTTGCCGATCCTGTGCTGACTTATGATTTACCTGCTCATGTAACCGCAGCTACGGGCATGGATGCTTTAACACACAATATGGAAGCCTTTATTGCCAAAAATTTTAACCCGCTTTGCGAGGGCATTGCTTTGGAAGGCATTCGTCTGGTAAGTGAGAATTTAGAGCAGGCGGTAAACAACCCTGACGAAACTTCAAGAGCCAACATGTTAATGGCTTCAATGATGGGCGCTATTGCTTTTCAGAAAGGATTAGGTGTGGTACATTCATTGGCGCATCCGTTATCTTCTCTTTTAGATACGCATCATGGCCTGGCCAATGCGGTAAATATTCCTTACGGTATGAAATTTAATTATCCGGGTTTTGAAAGCCATTTTGAAAGAATAGCCAAAACTTTAAACCTGAAAGAAACCACAGGCGAAGCAGTAGTAAACTGGCTGTTTGAGCTGAACAGCAAAATCAATATTCCGCATAAATTAAGCGTCATTGGCGTGAAGCCTGAACACATAGAAACATTGGCTGATTTAGCGTTTGCAGATTTTGCCCACCCGAATAATCCCAAGCCTGTTTCAAGAGAAGATTTCAAACAGTTGTATTTGGAAGCACTATAAAAATTGACTATGAACATCGGCATCACCTATACAGGCAGCGAAGCAAAACAGCAGTTTTATATTGACTGGATAAAACAAGGTAATGCTGATATTTCTGTTATTACTCTCTTTCCTGAACAAAACAATATTGCCGATTTGGAATTGTGTCAAGGCGTTGTGTTAAGCGGTGGTGTGGATATTCACCCTGAATATTTTGGCGGAAATATTAACTATGCCAATGCTCCCGAAAATTTTGAAAAGCAAAGAGACGATTTTGAATTTACCATCTTTCAAAAAGCAAAAAACCGAATACCTGTATTGGGTATTTGCAGGGGTTTACAATTGGTGAATGTGGCGCAGGCCGGCACTTTAATTCAAGACTTAGATAACCTGAATGAATTTCACAGAGCATTAGATTCATGGAATGCGGATAAAGTACATGACATAGTTATTGAAAAAAACTCGTTGCTTTCAGAAATTGTAAACATTGAAAAAGGAAAAGTTACTAGCGCCCATCATCAGGCAATAGATATTTTGGGCGAAGGTTTAACTGCCAATGCCTTTTCCTACGATGACAATATTATTGAAGGTATTGAATGGGCTGACAAAACAGGAAAACCTTTTATGCTTTGCGTACAATGGCATCCTGAACGTATGTTCAGAATAAATGAAGGTGAAGCGGCTTTGTCGAAAAAAATAAGAGATGTTTTTGTTGATGCGGTGAGGGCATGTTTGTCACCGATAGAACTTCTTCCCTGATTAGTAGGGAACCATTTTTCATCAGTAGAACATCCCCACTGATAGTAACATCCGCTACTACCCAAAACATAATGACGGTACGTATACAGCACAACGGGTTTACATAAGGCAGGCTTCCCTTTT
>CAYSGX010000376.1:0-3491 GCA_964430605.1 uncultured Chitinophagaceae bacterium | reverse complement strand
GCCATGCCTGCTGCCATTGCTTTTAAGGTAGATACTGCGATTAAAGGAATATTGGCAGCATAACAAATGCCCTTGGCTAAAGATGCGCCTATGCGCAAACCTGTGTAAGAGCCGGGGCCGGCACTTAAAACCACCGCACTTAAATCTTTAGCGCTAAGATTATTTTCTTTCAGTATCTCTTCAACAAAAACTGCCGCAAGCGAGGCATGGCTGTTAAGCGCTTCACTTATTTTATGGGTAATTACCGTTTCACCTTTTGCCAGGCATACCGAACATATTTGTTCCGAAGTTTCTATATAGAGCAGCAACGGGTTCATGAAATAAAAATTATTTCTTCTGAACTTCTTTTGCTGTTGCTTCAACCGGTTGCAATGTTTGGTAATAAACCGTTTTATTGGCTAACACTTTCAACGCTTCCTGAATGTCTTTGTCGTATTTAAAAGATAATTCTGTTCTGCCTTTGCTGTAGTAATACCTGGTAACAATTTCGTCTTCGAGCAACTGTTTAATTTCATCTTTAAACTTCACTAGGTCTTTTTCTTTATCGTGTTTTACATTGGCGGCAAGTGCTTCAAAATCTTTTTTCACTGCATCGTAATATTTTTCTTCTTCGGCAGTTTTCTTAAAATCCTGAAGCATCTCTTCGGTTTCGGTAGTGTAGTCATATTCTTTATCTTTCAGATAGGTAATAAAATTCTGATAATCGGCTTCTGAAAGGCTAAAGTTTTTCGCGGCAGGTATGCCTGCATTTTTAACTCTGTATTGCGTAGCATAATTGAAAATATGGTTTTTGGTAAGCAGGCTCACGGCAATAGCGCTCAATTTGTCAGGTTCTACAACAATATCGGGGTCAATACCACCGCCATCATATACAATTCTGCCGTTGAGTGTTTTAAACTCGGTTTTTAAAGAATCGGGAATGCGCTTTACGCTGCCATCATCATCTTTTTCAGCATAATTAATAGCCTGAATACATCGGCCGCTGGGCACATAATATTTAGCTGTGGTTACTTTCAGCTTAGTATTATAAGACAACGGGCGGGTGGTTTGCACCAGGCCTTTACCAAAAGTTTTTTGCCCCACTACAACACCTCTGTCTAAATCCTGAATGGCACCGGCTACAATTTCAGAAGCTGAAGCCGAACCTCTGCTGGTTAATACTACCAAAGGAATTAAGGGATCGACCGGAGGATTAAGGCTGCGGAATACTTTGTCCCATTCTTTTACCTTGCCTTTAGTGCTTACAATTTCTTTTCCTTTATCTACAAATACATTCGATACGTTTACGGCTTCATTCAACAGCCCACCGGGATTGCCTCTTACATCAAACACCAAACTTTTAATGCCCGGATTAGCCAGCTTTAACGCTTCTAACGCTTCGCGCACTTCTTTCCCGGCATTTTCGGTAAAGTTGGCAAGGCGTATATAGCCTGTTTCATCATTAATCATTCCTGAAAAAGGCACATTTAATAATTTAATTTCTTCGCGGGTTAAAGAAATAACCATTTCTTTTTGCTGGCCATTAGCCAAAGGGCGATTGATTTTTATACTTACCGCAGTGCCTGCCTGCCCTTTAAGCAACTTGCTTACATCATCAGAATTTTTGCCTTTTACACTTTGCCCTTCAATTTCGGTAATAATATCGCCACCCATCAGCCCGGCTTTGAATGCAGGATAATTTTCATAAGGCTCGCTCACTACCACAAAATCATCTACTTTTCTAATGTAAGCGCCAATGCCGCCATACTTTCCGGTGGTTTGCAGGCGATAGTCTTCCATTTCATCTTCTGAAATAAAATTGGTGTAGGGGTCTAATGTTTGCAACATGGCATCTATGCCCGAGCGGATTAATGTCGCAGGTTCTATATCATCTACATAATAAGTGTTCAGCTCTTTATATAGGGTAGCGAAAACATCTAAATTCTTAGAAATTTCAAAGTAATTGTTGGGAGAAGTAGAGGCTACCACTGCCACAAAAACCACGGGTAATATCAAAACGGCTACAAACTTTCTGAAATGCTTTTTTATAAAATTCATGGAACAGATTTTTTTAACGGTGTTAAAGATACAAGGCATAACGCTAAAGTGCTATAACTTGTTACATGGGTTAACAAAAATTGACGGTTGGGCTAAGGCACAGGGTCGTGCCCATGCCCGCCCCAAGGGTGGCAGCTTAATATTCTTTTTGCTGAAAGATAAAACCCTTTAGCCGGCCCGTATTTATTAAATGCCTGTAAAGCATATTCGCTGCATGTGGGTGTGTAACGGCAGGCATTGGGCAGCCAGGGCGAAATAACAGCCTTATAAAACCTTATAAGTAATATAAATGGAAAACTAAGCCATTGTTTCCAGTTCATGGTGTAGTTTTTTTAAGGCTGAAATTATTTTTTCTTCTACGGAAGTATATTCTGGTAATTGCTTGCCAATAAAAATAAATGCCACTTGCAGGTATATATTTTTTTCGGCTACAACGCCAATAAAACCTGATTTATGGAGGCGATAGGCTTCTCTCATAAGCCGTTTTATGCGGCTTCTGTCGGGCGAAACAGGGAAGTTTTTCTTCGGAACAGAAAATAAGACCGTTACGGGAAACTGTGGCTCTTGGGTAATTTTCCAGACTATTTTTATGGGAGGCATTACAAAAGACTGCCCTTGCTCAAAAAGAAAAGCGATTGAACGCTTCGCGCTCAACCGCTCAAATTTTTGAAACTGCCTGCTTTGTATGTAAAGCAAGGTGGCTTCCTTATTGAAAGCGTTGTTATTTAAGGCTCTTTGAGTCAGATACGGTTAGTCTTTTTCTACCTCTAGCTCTTCTGGCATTGATAATTTTCCTGCCGTTTTTAGTGCTCATGCGCTCACGAAAACCGTGCTTGTTCTTTCTCTTTCTTACCGAGGGCTGATATGTTCTTTTCATTGCTGTTAATTTTTAAAGGAATGCGAAGATATAAACAATTCCACAATTATTCAATTTTGCATTGTCAGGCAGGATTTTATCTATGAAAACTGCTTAATTTTTTCAAACAGCCATTTTTCAAAGTCTAAAAGCAGCATCATATTATTGATATAAAGGTTTTCGGGTTTTGACTTTAAGGCTTGGGTATTGGCATATATTTTCTCAAATAATGCTTTTAACCCGGGCTTTTTTATCTTTTCGGGCAGTTTTCTGAAGAAATTTATAAAAAGCAGGTCGAACGAATAGTTATCGGCCGATTTTCTGATGCGCTCATAATATTGACGGGCATGAATTTTCAGCAGCTTGCCTTCAAATTTTAATACATTTTTTGATGATTGCTTTTGCAGGGCTTCTTCAAACAATATGATTAAATAATACAGGTTGGCAATTTCGATATAATCTTTTCTAAACCCGGTGGTAAGTTTTGTTTTCATTACATTTTCGCAATAGTATTTTGCTTTATCGTAATTGCCCAGAATATTATGGCAATGATATAATGCCGATTCGCACGATTTGGCAATGGCAATATCTATGCTTC
>CAYSGX010000375.1:370-3495 GCA_964430605.1 uncultured Chitinophagaceae bacterium | reverse complement strand
CCCACCCCGTAAGGGCCACCTGTCCACCCGGTATTGATTAACCAAATATCAACTTTATTTTCCTGCATTTTCTTACCTAACATTTCGGCATATTTAGCAGGGTGCAATGGCAAAAATGGTGCGCCAAAGCAAGAAGAGAAAGTAGTTTGCGGCTCGGTAATACCTGCTTCGGTACCTGCTACTTTAGCAGTATAACCCGAAATAAAATGGAACATCGCCTGACCTGGAGTTAATTTAGAAACGGGAGGCAATACTCCAAAAGCATCGGCAGTTAAAAAGAAAATATTTTTTGGCAAACCTGCATAAGAAGGTTCTTTTGCATTATTGATATAGTTTAACGGGTAAGATACACGGGTGTTTTCGGTGCGGCTGCCATCGGCAAAATTTACCGTGCGCGTGCCTTCAATAAACTTAATGTTTTCCAATATAGCGCCATGCTTAATGGCATTATAAATATCGGGCTCTTTTTCGGCCGTTAAATCAATACATTTGGCATAGCAACCACCTTCAAAGTTGAAGATGCCATCTTTGCTCCAGCCATGCTCGTCATCGCCAATTAAATAACGGGTAGGGTCGGCAGAAAGCGTAGTTTTTCCGGTGCCCGATAAACCAAAGAACACCGCTACATCGCCATCTTTACCTTCGTTGGCAGAACAGTGCATAGGCAACACTCCTTTTTCGTGTGGCAACACATAATTCAACACGGTGAAAATGCCTTTTTTGATTTCGCCTGTATATCCGGTTCCGCCAATAATAATAATCTTCTTGCTGAAATTTACCATTGCGAAGTTGCCTTGACGAATACCATCGGTAGCAGGGTCGCCTTTAAATGAAGGCACACACAGCACGTTCCATTCAGGCTCTATGGTATTAATATCTTCACGGGTGGGGCGAATAAACATATTGCCGGCAAACATATTGCTCCACGGCTTTTCGGTAATAACCCGTAAAGACATTTTGTATTCGGGGTGAGCACACGCGAAGGCATCGCGGGCATATAATTCCTTACCTTCTAAATAAGCAGCCATTTTAGCTAAAAGCTGGTCGAAATATTTGGCTTCGATAGGAATATTAAAACCACCCCAATCAACGCTGTTCTCGGTGTTGCTGTCTTTAACAATGAATTTGTCCTTTGGCGCACGGCCTGTAAACTCGCCCGTATCTACCACTAAAGCACCGGTATCGTTCAATACGCCTTCATTCTGAATAATTGAATGCTCGGTTAGCTCGGCAGCAGATAAGTTCCAGTAAACAGTGTCTAAATTTTTTAAACCCAATTGTGATAGATCTGCATTGGGATTCTTATGGCCAACAGACTTCATTCGTTAAATGATTTTTATTTTAGGAAAGTGCAAATTTAGAGAATTTTCGGGCTATGGCATTGATATAGTAGAATTATATATGATGAACGATATTGAAAAGGCAAGGAATTACAAACAAGGGTGTCCGAAATCTTTAAATTGTCTTATTTCACAATGGGTTGAAACCCATTGCTAATTATGACCAAAGGACTTTTTCTTTTAAAACCGGGCTAAAGCCCTTATATGTCCTGCGGACTTTAGTCCGTTGTATTGAATAAAAATAATTCCTTTGGTCAAAAAAATGCCATAGGTGGCAAAAGATAAGCACATTTCGGACACCCCTGAACTACAAACCTGAGTTAGGTTTAAACGATAAAAGAATTATTGCTAACAAGGCTTTTTCAGCAATTCAAAATGATTGCTGTAAACTGCTTTAATATTATTATCAGAAATCAACCAGCTCATTTTTAGTTTTTCGGGAACATATACTTTTTCTACTTCCCGGTATGTTCCAAAAACTCTGTCCCAAAAACGAGTGGTAACCCCAAAATTCATTTTCGGATTTTGGAAATGATGATAAAAATGATGTTTTCTTAAAACCAAAAATTGCATTGCAATGGGATTGGTTTTATGAAACCTGAAATGAGTAGTTTCATAAAGAGCATACATGCTGAAAAGGCCAACGCAAAACGCTATAGCCATGTACAATGTAGTTAATGATGATAAAAGCAATATCAATATTGGCAATACTATTAATGCGGCTAAAAGTTTTTTTGATGCAGGGGCAAAATAATGAACCTTAGCATGATGCTGCAAATGCTCAGTTTTAAAAAAATTCTTCCCTTTATGTACATGCCCTAAAAATCTATGCAGCAGGTATTCAAGAAATGTCCAAAAAACAACACCAATACAAAAAGCTATAATCGCCATAAAAGCATTTTTTATGATAGCTAAGATGTTCAATAATAAAAATTAGTTGCATTGGTTATTTAAACGATTGAGTTAAAACCGCCCTCAACTCTTCATGAATAAAACCGTTAGAAGCAATAATTTCTTTTCCGAATAAATAGTTATTGCCACCGCTATAATCGGTTACAGTGCCACCTGCTTCCCGGATAATAAGCGCACTGCCTGCAACATCCCAGGGGTTGAGGCTGTATTCGAAAAAGCCGTCAAACCTTCCGCAGGCAACATAAGCCAAATCAATAGCCGCACTGCCAATGCGCCTTAACCCGCGCGAGCCGCGCATCAATACTTTCAGGGCTTCAATATAATTGTCCATGCCCGAAAAATCGTAATAAGGAAAGCCCGTTGCCAGCAAACATTCTTTCAATGTTTTTCTTGCTGAAACATGAATGGCATTGCCGTTTAAAAACGCACCGCCATTTTCATAAGCATAAAATAATTCGTTGCGGTTAATTTCATAAATAATACCTGCCACTAATTTCCCTTCTACACGCAAACCAATGCTGACAGAAAAAGCAGGAATGCCATACAAAAAATTAGTAGTGCCATCGAGTGGGTCAATAATCCATTCAATAGCTTTACCGGTAATAGTGGTGGTATTTTCTTCAGTAAGAAAACCACAACCTGGAATTAATTTTTGCAAGCCTTCAACCAGTTGTATTTCGGCAGTTTTATCTACATAACTCACCAAGCTGTTCAGGTCTTTTTCTTCTATTACTATTTGATGAATCTTAGCCGATTCTTCCCGAATAAAAGCACCTGTTTTCAATATAATATCATTGGCTTGTAAAACAATTTCCCGCAGGTTCATCTTAGTGAATTTCTTTTAGCTCTTATCATTTTTATGAAAGGCAACAG
>CAYSGX010000375.1:0-360 GCA_964430605.1 uncultured Chitinophagaceae bacterium | reverse complement strand
GCCATAAACAGGGCAATTCTGGCAACTAAATCGCCATATCGTACATAAAAAGTTTGTTCATCGTTAAAATAAATATCCTGATTAACAGCCGTTGTGGTTTCATATTGTGTTGCCTGTTGAATATCGCCCCGTTGATTAATGAAACAAGAGATGCCTGTATTGGCAGAACGGGCAATGCTTCTGCGCGTTTCAACAGCACGTAAAGAGGCATACACCACGTGTTGTTTATGCCCGGGTGTGTTATACCACCACGCATCGTTGGTAACAATAAAAATGGCTTGCGCGCCTTTGCGAATGTATCCGGTAACAAACTCGCCAAATACGGATTCGTAACAGATAGCCACACCCACTTTTAAATTG
>CAYSGX010000374.1:0-3514 GCA_964430605.1 uncultured Chitinophagaceae bacterium | reverse complement strand
ACGGCAATTACGATATGCAGCATATAGGCATTTCTTAAAACGGTATCCATCATACCCATGCTGTAGAGAGAAAAACCCGCATTGTTGAATGCCGAAATAGCGTGAAAAACAGAGTAGAATATTTTTTGCCCCAGGCCGCTGAATTGTATCTCCGGATTCCACAACATAAAGATTATCCATGCGCCAATTAATTCAAATATTATGGTATAGACTATAATCTGCCTTAACAATGTGCGTGTGCTGTATAATGAATCTTCGCTTAAAAAATCCTGCAGCACCGTTTGATGTTTTATTCCTATCCCGCTTTTTAAAAACAAAGCGAAAAACGAGGCGAACGATACAATACCTATACCACCAATTTGTATAAGCATCATAATTATCAGTTGCCCTTTAAAAGTGAAATAAGTAGCGGTATCTACTACAGTTAACCCTGTAACACAAGTGGCGCTTACGGCAGTAAATAAGGCATCTGTAAACGAAATATTGGCATCACCGGTAGTCATTTCGGGAAGCATTAAAGTAAGCGTGCCCAAAACAATAATGCTTACAAAAGAAAGCACAAACAGGATAGCAGGCTTTACTTTAATATTGAGCATTATTTCGTTGTAGGCCACCACATCGAGCCACACAAATACCAGAATGTATATCTGCAATATCAGGTTGTAGAAAAGCTCATAATTTACAATGCCAAAAGTGAAACTCAGTTGTTTTGTAAGCTGAATACCTGTGATGAGAAAAAACAGATTATCTAATACAAAGAGTGTCATCAGCACAGTTTCTATCCAGTATTCTTTTATAAACTTTATGAGCGCCCGTGAATAATAAAGCCTTATGATATAATTGACTAAATAAACCGCAAACGACCATTTGATGATGCGCAAATAAAATTTCTCTTCTTCGGGCGAATTAGGAAAACCGTAGTACATTACAAACACCACCAGGCAGAAGGCAGAAGCCAGCATGGTGAGTGTTTTAAAAAGTATAGAAACGCCTCCTTCAATCTCGAAGCAAAACAGATTAAAACGGCCTATGATGTTCTTGAATTTCTGAATCATTGAAGCAGTAGCGTTGCTTGTTGCTGCAGTTTGTTTTTATTAATTGGTGTTACGCCTGCCGCTTCGCACACCAACCCACCTGCTATGTTAGCCAATTGAGCAACGAATTCAAAATTTAGTTGTTGAGATATGCACAATGCCGCTACAGCGATTACCGTATCGCCCGCGCCCGATACATCGGCAATATTTCTTTCGTGTGCCGGAATAATGAAATGCGCGTTTTTATTTCTGCCCGAAACACCATATTCCGAAAGGGTTATAAGAATATTTTCAGCATTCAGATGTTGTTGCAAAAGAGCCGTGGCATAGTGAATTTCTTCGGGTTTGCTCTTGTCTATTGAAATATGCAATGCCTCTTTGGTTTCTTTCAGGTTGGGCTTAAACAGGGTTACATTTTTATAGGCTGAAAAATTTTTCAGCTTCGGATCGACCGCTACAGGAATGTTTAATTGCTGTGCTTTATCTGAAATGTAAGCAATAGATTTTTCTGTTAAAACACCTTTGTTATAATCTTGCAGAATGATAATGTCGGGCTTTTCGCTGAGCGCTGCATCTATTGCTTTTTGAAAAGCGGTTAATTCCGCTTCATTCAAATCTTCTTTATACTCTACATCGAAACGCAACAACTGGTGGTTGCGGCTCATCACCCTGTTTTTCTGAGTGGTTTTTCTGGTGTTACTTTCAGTAATAAAAGAAGTAGCGATATTGTTTTCCTGCAATAATTTTTTCAGGATAACAGCATTATCATCATTGCCTACTGTACTGCACACGCTGGTTTTAGCGCCCAAAGAAACAGTATTTAACGCTACATTAGCCGCACCGCCTAAACGATGTTCGATTTTAGCAATATCTACCACAGGCACAGGCGCTTCGGGCGAAATCCTGTTGGTATCGCCCCACCAGTAGGTATCTAACATTACATCGCCCACAATTAAAACATGGGTTTGCGTAAACTTTTCAAATACCTGTTGCAGCGTGTTGTTCAAGCTATGTATTTAGATTACTTAATTCAGTTTTGCCAAAGCGTTTTTAATTTGCTTCACGGCTTTCACTATTTTTTCATCGGCAGTGGCAAACGATAAGCGCACACAGTTGCCATTACCAAAAGCATCGCCAGTTACCAATGCCACATTGGCTTCTGAAAGGATAAACATAGCAAAATCTTCCGCGTTTCTGATTGATTCGCCATTATATGATTTTCCGAAGTAAGCGCTCACATCGGGAAAAACGTAAAACGCCCCGGTGGGTTCGCTTACTTTAAAGCCTTCAATTTCTTTCAGAAGGCCTACAATCAAACCTCTTCTTCTTTTAAAGGCATCGCGCATTTCGTAAGTGGCGGTAAGGTCGGCACTGATGGCGGTTTCGGCAGCTTTTTGCGCAATAGAGCAAGTGCCCGAAGTAAACTGTCCCTGTAATTTGTTGCAAGCCTTTGCCAGCCACAATGGCGCGGCAATATAGCCTAAACGCCAGCCGGTCATGGCGAAGCCTTTAGAAAAACCGTTTACCACTACTACACGCTCTCTAATTGCTTCAAACTGCGCAATGCTTTCATGCGCTCCCACAAAGTTGATGTATTCATAAATTTCATCTGAAATAATATAAATTTCAGGGTGCTTTGCAAAAACTTCAGCTAAAGATTTTAATTCTTCTCTGGTATAAACCGAACCCGTAGGGTTGCAAGGCGAACTGAATAAAAAGGCACGGGTTTTAGGCGTAATAGCTGCTTCTAATTGTGCTGCGGTAATTTTAAAATCTTGCTCAACGCCTGCAAAAATATTTACCATTTTTCCTTCGGCTAATTGTGTCATGGCCGCATAGCTTACCCAATAGGGTGCAGGAATAATTACTTCTTCGCCCGGATTTATTAAGCACAACAAAACGTTCATCAATGATTGCTTGGCTCCGGTTGAAACTACAATCTGGTCGGCTGTGAAATCGAGATTATTATCTCTCTTCAATTTAGCCGCGATATTTTTTCTTAATTCAGGATAACCTGCTACAGGGGGATATTGTGTGTAACCATCGTGAATGGCTTTAATGGCCGCATCTTTAATATGTTGTGGCGTAGGAAAATCGGGCTCGCCAATGCTCATGTCAATCACATCAATGCCTTTGCTTTTGAGTTCGCGGGTAAGAGCCGACATTTTTAGGGTTGCTGATTCTTCTAAAGAGGTAATGCGTTGCGATAAATGTTCCATAAAATGGTTTGAAAAATTTTTGCAAAGCTAACAAGCCGTTTTGAATATACAGGTGGAAATGTTAAGTATATAATTAGCGAATAGCGATTTTACCTGAATGCTATACTTTGAATAGACATCTTCGGAAAATAGTGTTCTGCATTTGGCGAGCGGTTCATGCACATTTCCCAAAGAAGCCTATTTTTCACTACTTTTGGTAGTACGTTCAAATGTTCCAGTCGGTTGGAGGTTAGGTAGTGTAAAGAAGATTGTGTAAACGGT
>CAYSGX010000373.1:0-3543 GCA_964430605.1 uncultured Chitinophagaceae bacterium | reverse complement strand
TCTATGTTTCTATGTGGTTATAATATTTTACCATGTGATATTTGTGTCCACACGACAGGATGACATCCATGTCAGATTAGGGACTTTTCCAACAACTATAAAACCATTTATGAAAGAGGCCTTTGAACTTTATCTCATTTTGTTCTTAGGTAATTGGTTACTCTTTTCAGCGTGTCGAAAGCAATTTCGGCCATCACGTTTTCGCTGTCGAGTGTAGGGTTTACTTCAGTAATTTCAAAGCAACATACTCTTTCGTTTTGCATTAAATCCTGAACCAAATCTTCTACCTCTCTTTCGCCAAAACCACCCGGCACCGGAGTGCCCGTGCCTTTAGATACACGCGGGTCTATAATATCTACATCGAAAGAAATAAAAATATGCTTGCAGTGGCGCAGGTATTGCAACACATCTTTAGCAATAAACTCGGTGCCTTTTTTTCTTACATCGTTCATGGTAACCACCTTCACTTTGTTTTTCTTTATAAGGTAATCTTCCTGTGCTTCACGGTCGCGCAGCCCTATAAACACCAAATCGTCATATAAAATCTTAGGGGCAATACCGCCAACATTCTTCAATTTTTCCCAATACTCTACGGTTATTTTACTGGGGGTATTGGTTTTTTGCGCGGCATTATCTTCATTTAAAGCAGTAGATAAAGGCATGCCATGCACATTGCCCGATGGAGTGGTGTAGGGGGTGTGTAAATCGGCATGGGCATCGAGCCATATAACACCAATCCTGTCTTTAGGGTATGCCATTTTTATTCCGGCAATTACCCCGCCCGCATTGCTGTGGTCGCCCGAAAGAATAACAGGAAACTCTTCGGCCTTCAGGGTGCTTTTCACCGTTTCGCTTATGCGCTCATACATGGTGGCAATACCCTTTATTCTTTTGGCATAAGGGGTTTCTTCCGAAGTGTATAAAAGACTGTTTTCGTTGGGCACTTCAACACTTTGGTACTTATTGAAAAAATGACTGTTAAAATCTAAAGCGGCAATTTTAATGGCATCTACACCCATGCTTGCACCCCGCGTACCTGCACCAATTTCTGATTTAATCTCAATGATTTTTATCTTCTTCATAGAATTCTAAATTACAATAAAATGATTTAACAGGTCAGAACCAAAGCAACGGTATTTGCTAAAATTCAAGCACTAAGCCCAGCGGGCAATGGTCGCTTCCGGTTATTTCAGCCTGGATAAAAGCGTCTTTTACATGAGGCGCTAAATTTTCTGAAACCAGAAAATAATCAATGCGCCAGCCTACGTTTCTGTCGCGGGCACGAAAACGTTGGTCCCAGTATGTATAATGCCCGCCATCTTTATGAAACATTCTGAAAGTATCGGTAAATCCCGAAGCAATAAGTTTTGTTACCCAGTCGCGCTCAATTTGCATAAAGCCCGAAGTGTTTACATTTTCCTTCGGCCGGGCTAAATCTATAGGCTCATGTGCCGTATTTACATCGCCACATATCACAATGTTTTTGCCTTCACTTTTTTGGCGGTTTACCTTTTCTAAAAACGCATCGTAAAATTCCATTTTATACTGAAGCCTGTCATCGCCACTGCCGCCATTAGGAAAATAAATGCCGTATAAAATAAATTCAGGATAGTGGGCTTCAATAATTCTGCCTTCACCATCAAACTTTTCATTGCCTAATCCATATCCCACAAACAAAGGCTGTGTTTTGCTGAACAACCCCACGCCACTATAACCTTTTTTGGTTTTGTGTGCATCGAAATAAGTATTGTAGCCTTCAATGTTTTTTACTTCGGAAGGTATTTGTTCTACTTGTGCTTTTGTTTCCTGAATGCACAGCATGTCGGCATTTTGTTGGTGAAACCAATCGAGAAAACCTTTGCCTAAGGTGGCTCTGATACCATTTACGTTCCACGATAATAATTTGTATTGCATAAATCTGTTTTTGTTTTCAGCTATGTAAATATATTGCCTTAATGTGAGTTATGAATTAAAAATTGAACAAGGCTCCATCATTATAAAAATCATATTGTTAACCACATAGTATCCATAGCTGTTTATTGCATTCACTAATAAGTCAACTTTCAAATTTATGTTTGTGGCTTTATGCTTAAACGCTTGCGTTTCTATGATTTACTTAAAACGTATGAGTTATCATAGCTTTGCAAGCAAATTACACAATAGCGGTAAATCATAGTATCTTGCCAAGACTATGTATCTATTGTGGTTTCAATTAATCTTATCAAATAAGTTGAGATAAGAACTTGTTTGTTGAAATTAATCCAAAACTCACATAGCCTTAATGTTTTTGAGTTGCTGTATTTTTACACACATAAGTAAATCAACAATAATATGGCTGCTGAAAATAATAAACTTGTTATAGCTGTAGATTTTGACGGCACAATTGTAGAACATAAATACCCGGCAATAGGAGAGGAGATGTTATTTGCCTTTTCTACACTGAAAGCACTGGAGAAAGAAGGGCACACGCTTATACTGTGGACTTACCGTGCAGGAAAAGAATTAGATGAAGCCGTAGCTTATTGCAAGCAGAATGGTATTGTGTTTTACGCGGTAAATAAAAATTTCCCCGAAGAAAAATTTGATAACGAAACCATGAGCCGTAAGGTTATTGCCGATGTATATATTGATGACAGAAATGTGGGCGGCTTTTTAGGCTGGAGCAAGATTTGGGAAGAACTGGGGCCGGGCAATGCGCAGTTAGATCAAAAATATCCGCACGAATTACAAAAAGAAAAATCACTGGTGGGCAAGCTGAAAGGCTTTTTCAGGTGAAATACAAAAGCTGAAATAGTTTATGCCGCTTTCCTGAATCGGTCTGTGCGTAATTGTTTTTTTATGGTATAATATTCATAGCGCACCTGCATATTCAGAAAAAAAAGCGCATTGATACCAAGAGCCTGCTCAATTTTAATTGCCGTTGCTGTAGTAATGTTTCGTTTACCTGAAATTATTTCACTTAACACCGTAGGATATACCCCCATTTTTTCGGCAACCTCTTTTTTAGTCAGCCCTCTAAATTCAATTTCTTCTCCCAGCACAAGTCCGGGATGAAAGATGTTTGTCGGTATAATTTCGTTGGCAGTTTTCATTGTTACTGATTTTTTCTGTTTAATGATAATCCGTTAATTCCAATATTTCTACAGTTATTTCATTTTCATTCAGTTCGTGAAAACAAATTCTGAACTGGTTATCTACTCTTATTGAGAGTTGTCCTTTTCTGTCTCCTTTCAACTTTTCAAGGTTCAACGATTTTATTTGACTAATAGTTCTTAAATCAGGCGCATCTATCAACTGACCAATTCTCATTTTATACTTTTCGACAACATACTTTGCATATTTATATTTTGCCACACATCGATTTACTTCAAGTTCATATAGTTCTAACATTTTTTTATTTTCAAACCGAACTGTCATGCTTCACAAAAATAGTGAAGTTTAATAAAACGAAAAAAACGGAAACAAGTATAAAAACAAAAAGGCACAAAACATTATAAGTAAATGCCTTGTGCCTTTCAAGTAGTAGCCTCGAGCAGAATCGAA
>CAYSGX010000372.1:0-3560 GCA_964430605.1 uncultured Chitinophagaceae bacterium | reverse complement strand
GGGCGGGTGGCCTGCCCCGCCATCGTCCATTGCGGCTGTGTGGGTATCGCCACTTAACATCAGCATACCATCAATACCATTTTGCTGCACGGTTTCTAAAATAGAATCCTGGTCGGCAGGAAAACCGCTCCAGCAGTCTATTACAGCCGAAACAATGGGCAAGCCTGCAATATTGGGCAGGTTCAGCAACGGGTTAATTACATTTCTGTATGTTTTGTTAAAAGCGGTGGCGGTAGTAACCAGTTTCCAGGTAGCCGTAGATTTTTTCAGGTTTTCTAATAACCAGGTTCTTTGTATATCGCCAATAATAGTGTGCCCTGCCGGAGGAATAAACTGCCAGTTGCCATTTACATTTACCAAGGCATCGGTATTGGGTGTGCGTGCGCTTCTGTCGTCTAACACAAATACTTCTACGTTTCCGAAGATAAATTTATGGAAGATACCCTCGGTAGAATCTACCGGGTCATAAGCGGGATACAAATCATAGTAACCTTTAATGGCGTTTCTCCTGGTTTCGGGCTGAATGGGCACTTCTAAAATCTGAACCGGAATGCCAAAGCTGGTATATGAAGCCGAATTTCTTGAGGAATTATCGTTTACATAATCGTGGTCGTCCCAGGTATAATCCATGGTAACGGTTTTCAGAAACTGTTTCATGTAAGTATAGTTATACTTGTTTTTGTACGACTGGATTACACGGTTATAATCTACCGGAAAATAATCGGGATTACCGGGCAGGTTATCGGTATTGTCGGGATAGCCCCAATCGCCTACCTGCAGAAATAAATCTGAATTGTGGTTGAGCATTTCGGCATAAACAATATCATCGTTCCTGTCTTCATTCTGGCACGAGCCGAATGTGATTACAAAATTACCGGCAACGGCTTTTGAGGGGTAAGTTTTAAAAGAGCGCACATCGCCCGAAATAAAAGCGCCATTGACGGTAGGGCGGTAATAGTATCTGGTTTGTGGCGAAAGCCCTGTAATTTCAAACCTTGCGACATTGCCATTTGCGGCATCGGTAGCCGCGCTTGCCTGTGCCATCACAGGGTTAAAAAACTGATTGGTTGAAAGCTGCACGCCAATAACAGCCTGCGCATTGGAAAAAGCCACCATGCGCACAGACGTATCGGTAGCGCCACCGGCTATGGGGCCATGGGTAATTTGCTGCGCCTTTAATGGTGAAATAATGAGAGTGAAAACGAGAAAGGTGATGATTCTGAACATATTACAAAGTTACACAGAAACCAATGATTTATTTTGGGAGAAATGAGGCTGTAAGTTTGGTTGGGTTATTACCGTAAAGTGTAAAAATGTATAAAATCAACCCCTTTCTTGTTTCCCATATTTTTTATCCCGCTTCCAAATAGGCTTAGTGCTGATTTTATTTTACTCGATATATGTCAGCTCTAATTGCCCAACAGTAATAGATTTGTTTTCTTGTCTGTCGTTGATGTATTCGTTAATACAGTTCGCAACAAATTCGCCAAGTTTTACAGGAACAGCATTCCCAATAATTTGTTCAAGGTCGGTTTTGCTTCCATTGAAAATAAAATCTTCTGGAAATGTTTGAATTAAACTGCGTTCTTTGGTTGTTAGAGGTCTGACTTTATCGCAAATTTCTATCGGGTCGCCCTCGTGTTTTGTGTAGCCTTTCGGAATTGGTCTGTTTACGCCACGAATGGTTGGACTTGGTTCGTAAATACTGAAAATTCCACGTCTTGCGTAACTTCTTGGGTGTCGGTAATAATACTCAACGCCCAAAGAATTGCCAAAATAGTCAAACAATGTTATTGGTTTACTTGCTTGGTTTTTGATGAAATACGGATTTAAGAAATTGTCAGGCGAATGTTTGTGCCCGACTATGAAAAAACGCTTTCTCGCTTGCGGAACACCGCAAAAACTTGCGTCTAAAACTTGATATGAAATGCCGTAACCTGCTTTTTTGAAAATTTGCATTGCTTCTTTCAAAATGTGGCTTTTTGTTATTCGCTCAACGTTTTCCATTACAAACCATTCGGGTTTGCTTGAAGCAACAATTTTTGCATAGGAAATTGTTAGGTCGGCACGGCCTAACGTTTCATCTCTTTTTCCTGCACTTGAAAAATCTTGGCAAGGCGGTCCTCCGATTATCATTTGCGGTCTTAAACTTTTTATAAATTCAAGTCCTTCCTCACTGCCTAAATCGGTGTCGTAAATCGGGTGATTAAAATTTTCTTTGTAAACATTAACCGCAGGTTGCCACTTGTCAAAAGCAGCTAAAATTTCAAAGCCTGCATTTTGAAAACCAAGTGATAAACCACCGCAACCTGAAAATAAATCTACTGTTTCCATATCAAGTAAAGAGTTCAGGTGAGTTATAAATAATTGCGTCAAATCGTCTTTCGGGACTTAGCAGATTTTGTCCGCCACCCAAAATGATTTTTCTGATGTCCTTTTTCTCAATTCTTGGCTTTGTCAATTCAGGACAAGCCATATAGCGGTGTGTAATTCGTCCGCTTACGGCAAATGCTTTGTCATTTTTTGTGTTGTAAGAAAGTTCGTCAATGATTTTATGATGATTGATTTGTCCGTGTTTGGAAAAATCATAAAGCATTTTGAACAACCAAATAATTGTTCTTATTTGTCTTGTAATTCTGTTGTTTTCACGAAGTTCGCCTCTTGCAACGTCAACAAAAAGTTGAGTAAAAGCAAAATTGCTCCACACAAAAACGTCTAAACAGTTGTCAGAAAGTTTTGGCGATTTGCCGTTTGTTTTCCAAATAGGTTGCAACAAAATGGGTTCTTGTTTGTCCAAAACAGAAAGGACAATTTTGTCAATTGCAGAAATCATTTCTGGAATGTAAGCCCAAACCGAAGTTCCGTCTGTCCAATCGGAAATTTTATTAAACTTGTTTCCTATGAGTGTCGCTAAGGCTTTTTTGTTGTCTTTGAAATTTTCTGCAATACTGCAAGCCAAATAAACAATGGTGTCGGGTCGTATTACAATTTCACAACCAAATTTATTTTCGCTTAAATGATGTGTTGAATTGTCGGGAAGTGCTGTTAATTTTACTTCAATCGGTCGCAAACATTGTCCGTTACTTCTTAATTGACTTACTAAATCAACTCTTGGTAAACCTCCGATTACTAATTGTTGGTATGGTGCGTATGGACTTTCAAAAGAGAAAAATAAATCGTCCGAAGTAGGATTTATGCCGAATAGTTTTTCTGTTGAGATTTTTCCGTGTTGAACTTTCAGGTCTTTGTCAAGAAACAAATACACATTGTCTAAACCTTTTGAAGTAAGAAAATTTGTCAAACCCGCAGGAAAAGAGGAATTAAACTGATTTTTACCCCAAGTTTCCGCTTGGGTAAAATCTCTGTTTGAGTTTGTAATTCCGTATAGTCCGGGTTTTTGCTTTGTCATTGTATCCTTGAATGAAGTTCAAATTTACTCAAAATGTCTGTTGAGCTCTCCAAATGGTGTCAAAGTTGTCAACGAGTTACTGTCGGTCGTGGCGGTTTTTAGCCTTGCACCTAACGTTTCGGGGCTTGGCGTAGTGGCGGCATTATAGCAC
>CAYSGX010000371.1:0-3561 GCA_964430605.1 uncultured Chitinophagaceae bacterium | reverse complement strand
CGCTATTAGTTAAGCTGAATGAATTGCAAAACAACAGGCAGGTAACTAATAGCGGGTAGAAAAATTCAGGGGCAATATTATATGCCGATTTCATTTTGGCGGTTTCCTGCTGAATGATATAAGCATTATCAATGCTGAAATTGGTTTTAGCTGCGGTATCTAACTGATGATTGCCTAATAAAATATCTTGAAGAAAATTAAGGTCTAACGGAAAAGGCACAAACTCGTTGATATAATTAAACGGCTTTTGGTAGTATATTTTGTTCAGCTTATCAATAATGTGGATACTATCTTTTGTAGCGATAATTCTCGCCCCTTCAACGCCTAAAGCGCCTGTAAGCGAAGCCCAAATAATGCTGTCGCGCACCATACGGATATTGGCAGTAAAACTTCGGGTTTTCTTCTCAGTAACATCTACTTTAGCTCTTATAGAAGCTGAAGTATAATCATGATTTTGCGCTTCAAATTTTTCCGCTACTGTCTCATAAGGCAACACTTCAATTTTTTTTGAAACAGCAATATCTTTAGTTGGCTTGCAGGCTGAAGCCAAAATAATTATTGCAAGAAAGAGTATCTGTATAGTCTTACTCATATAATTTCTTATCGGCAATTTTTTTACCAATAAGTTCCGATTCCGAGCCTAACATTTGCGCTTTAATCCATTGTTGCAAAGCGTCATCTGTATCGCCTAATTTATACAGCACATCGCCATAATGTTCTATAATTACCGCATTATCTTGCCCCCCATTTTCAATGGCTTTCTCTATATATTTTTTGGCATCGTTATATTCGCCACGCTGATATAAAATCCACCCGTAAGTGTCTAAAAAAGAATTGCTGTTAGGCTCTAACTCTAACGATTTAGCCGACATTTTTTTGGCTTTATCTAAGTTTTCATTTCTTAAAGAAAGGTAGTAGCTGTAGTTGTTGAGTACATAAGAATTGTTTTCATCTACAACCAGTGCCGCGTCATAAGCGCTATCGCTCCTGGCATATTCTTTCATGTTGTTATATACATCGCCCAATGAAGAATAAAACTGAATTTTCAACGGGTCGTTTTTTATGACCAGTTCTTTTCCTGATAACAAAGATTCTTCTGCTTCTTTATATTTTTTCAATTGACTATTTGCCAGGCCATTGAAGAAATATGATAAGGGTTTATTTGGAAATAATTCCATCGCCTGGCCGGTAACTTTTACCAACTCTTCAAATTGCCTTAAATCGTTTCTGATAAAAAATGTTTGTTGCCAAACTTCATACACACTTTTATCTAAATCCAAAGCGGTGTTATAAACTTTAAGTGCCGCGGTATCCTGATTGTCCTGATACAAAAAATCGGCATACATAGCATGTGCTTTCGCTTCATCAGGGTGTGTTTCTGCCATGAGCTTGCATAACTCTAATGCCTCGGCTTTTTTAATAGTATCATTTTTCTGAAAAGCGCTCAGGTAAGGAAATACCATTCTGATTTTTGCATCGAGGTTTAAAGAAGGATTCTTAAAAACCTCTTTCATATAGTTCATGTAAGAAGCACGGTCGTCTTTCTTGCGGGCATTTTCAGCAAGGTTTAATAAGGCATAAGGGCTTTTAGGGTCAATCTTTAATAGTTCCGCATATACCTCATCGGCCTTTGCATCCATATTATTTGCCTGATACAATTCTGCCAACAACTGATAATAGCGCGGCTCTTTCGGGTCGAAAGCTATAAGCCTTTTTATTTCAGCGACAGCTTTATCGAATTTATTAATGCTTAAATACAGTTTTTGCTTTTGTACAACCAATTCTTCTTCCAAGCCAATTTTGCTTTCCAGTTTATCATATACTGCAATGGCTTCCTCTACCTTGCCTGCACGCAACAAGGCAAACGCCCAGTTGTAATAAAATTCATACTCTTCGGGATATGTTTTTATAAGTTGGTCGTAAATTTTTACCGCTTCATTGTATTGTTTCAGGTTGCTTAATATTTCCGCATTCAGAATTAAATACCATTTGTTTTTGGGGTCTAATTTTACGGCATTGCCGATATATTGTTTGGCTGTTTCATTTTGTCCCGAACCGTAAAACATCACGGCCAGTTCATACATAGCCGCATGGTTAGACGGGTCTAATTTAGCGACCTTTTTATAGCCTTCTATGGCAGCAGGATAATCTTCTAACAGCTTCGCTTTAGCAGCATCGATATACAACTGCTCAATTAAAACATTATCTATAGTTCCTTTGCTGTTACTGAAAAATTCAGAAGGCTTCATATCAGAAACCGCTGATTCTTTAGCGCTTTTACACGATGCTAAAAAAAGAACCGCAACAACAGCAAATAAAAATATTTTTTTCAGAATAATCATTTAGTTACAATATAATCGCCAATGCTTAAATCTTCTTTTGCTCCGCTAAGATTAACGAAGTTGCCAATCATTGAATTGTGTATTACTTTTTGCTGAATTACACTATTGGTTTGAACAATTGAATTTGAAAGCACGCTGTTAGAAATTTTTGTTTTATCGCCTATTGAAACGTGCGGCCCCACCACACTGTTTTCAATAATAACATTTTCTCCGATAAAACACGGTTCAATGATTATACTATTCACAACATTTAACGAATCGGCAACCAATTTTTCTTTGTCTTTCTTCAATTCTAAAACACGCTGATTGGTATAAACCGTAGCATCTTTATTGCCGCAATCGAGCCATTCTTCCACTTTTCCGGGCAAAAATTTTGTGCCTTTGTTTTTCATGTTTTCCAGGGCATTGGTCAACTGATATTCGCCTTTGTCTTTAATATCATTATCAAGCAAATACTTGATTTCGCTTTTCAAATAATCGCCATCTTTAAAATAGTAGATACCGATAATCGCTAAGTCACTCACAAACTCAACAGGTTTCTCTATAAAATCGGTAATGTGATTTTCGCTGTTCAATTTCACTACGCCAAACGCAGACGGGTCGTCCACCTGATGAACAAAAATTACGCCTTCGGTATCATCGGTAATTTTATAATCGGTTTTGAAAAGGGTATCGGCAAAAGCCACTATCACATTTCCGCTTAGCGAAGATTCGGCACAATAAATAGCATGTGCAGTACCCAACGCTTCTTCCTGATAATAGATGCTTCCTTTTGCCCCTATTTTTTCGGCTATGGCACGCAAGTTTTTCTCTGTTTCTATACCGAATGATTTACTGATAATAAATGCCACTTCTTCTACCTGCTGCGGAATGGTTTCTGCCAAATCTTCAACCAAACGTTGCACTATAGGCTTGCCACCTACAGGTATTAATGGTTTTGGAACGGTTAAGGTGTGGGGGCGCATTCTCTTTCCCATGCCCGCCATTGGAACAATAATTTTCATAGTAGTACTTTTATTTTTCATCCCCCTGCTCCCTTTAAAGGGGGCAAAGCTTTCCGTTTTTATTAAAATATTATCAAACTCCGGTATGCCCAAAGCCACCGGTACCTCTGGTAGTTTCTTCTAAAACTTCAACGGCTTCAAAAGTAACCTGCTCGTGTCTGGCAATTATCATTTGCGCAATGCGGTCGCCATTATTAATGGCAAAATCTTCGTTA
>CAYSGX010000370.1:0-3565 GCA_964430605.1 uncultured Chitinophagaceae bacterium | reverse complement strand
TGCCCGCAGGCCCTTCGGAAGTATTGGTAGTTGTCGATAGCTACAGCAATCCCAATTATATTGCTGCCGATTTATTATCGCAAGCCGAGCATGACGTAGATAGCCGGGTGGTTTTGGTGGCTTTAGATAAGGCTTTGCTGAATAAAGTAAAGAAGCGCGTAAAGCAGCAACTGGAATTATTACCCCGAAAAGAAATAGCTCAAGAAGCTTTGCGCAAAAGCAGCGCCATATATTTTGAAGAAAAAAATGATGCGTGGGATTTTATTAATCACTACGCGTCCGAACATTTAATTGTAGCGCTCGATAATGCCGAACAATACATTGCCGAAATAAAAAATGCCGGCTCGGTTTTTTTGGGGCACTATACGCCCGAATCGGCAGGCGATTATGTATCGGGTACTAACCACGCTTTACCTACTGGCGGCTTTGCCAAAAGCTATAGCGGGGTTTCGTTAGATAGCTTTGTGAAGAAAGTTACTTACCAGCATATTACGCAAGAGGGCTTGCGACTAATAGGCAATACTATTGAAGAAATGGCTGCTGCCGAAGGTTTGCAGGCGCACAAAAACGCAGTTTCTATAAGGCTAAGAAAGTGATTAAGCAGTTAATAAGGCGCATATAATTAACAAAAAAAAGCCACCTTTCGGGTGGCTTTTAATTTTTCAGGCTACTGCTTATTACATTACTACTTCTTTGTAAGTTACTTGTGTTCTTTGTAGTTTTTTGTTGAAGCTGCTGTCTAAAATAGTTCTTACTGCACCATACTGCATGAATTTCTTCATCATAATATCTTTAAGGCGGGCATTGGTTATTTTAGGAATGTTTAGCGATAAGATATTTACATTGTCAAAGATTGAACCTGCAAGGCTTTTGTAGTATTCGTTAAAGTTGGTAACATCAGCAGGGTTAGGAGATTTTTTCCCTGTTTCAGCATCTTCCACCATTGAAATATAAGGTTGGTTTTTTAAGATATCGTCAAAAGTGGTGGCAACATCTTTTAAAGGGTTTAAAAATTTCAGATTAGTGGCAATAGATTTAGCCGTTTCAAAATCATTAATACCTTCTAACGCGGTTTTAGCAGCATCAAATTCAAGCAAGTATAATGCTTCATAAGCTCTTGCATTACCTGCTTTATCAGTAGCGCCACCTTTTCCATACATTTCGGCAGCCATCGTATAGTTGCCTCTTTTTTCTGCAGAGGCTCCTAAAGAGGTTAATCCTTTTACATCATTTTTTTCAGTGTAAATTTCTGCTGCTCTCACGTGCATGGCATCGCCTTCAGAATATTTACCATCGGCATAAGCTTTGTCGCCATATTTTTGAATGCCTTCGCCAATTTTACCTTCGTTGTAGGCATCAAAGGCGTTATTATAATCACCTGCATCGAAATATAAATCGCCCGCTTTTTTGAAGCCTTCCACATTATTCATTTTAAGATAAATGCCTGCTGCCTGGGATTTTTGCCCTGATGCGATTAACTCACCTGCTATTTTTTCAAGTTTAGCAGTGTTGCTTCCGCTTGCATAATATTCGGCAGCTTTAGGGTAAAACTCTTTGCCTCTGTTATAGTATGAGTTGCCAACAGCTTCGTAGCCTTCGTTAGTTTTTCCGGCTTTGGTATAATAGTCAACAGCTTTCTTCATGGTTTTAGGCTCGGTCTTGGGGTCTTCAGGAGCCATTTCAATAAGTTTATCGCCTATTTTAATGTAGCCTTCTTTTTTATCGGCAGCATCGCAACGCATATAAAACTGCGAAGCTTTTACCACATCACCTTCTTCAACATAGGCATCGCCCAGTTTCACATATTGGTCTTTACCTAATTTAGCGGTGGTAATTACTTCAACTGCTTTATTGTATAAAACAGTTTTTTTGTTTTTATCGGGCTCGCTTTTAGCCTTTTGAATGTATTCGTCAACCTTGGCTACATTTTTATCTTGTGCGGTAGCGGTTGTAAAAAGAAAACAAGCTGCTAATGCCAGCATCATGTTTATGTTTATGGTTTTTGTTTTCATAGATAGTTGGTTTAATTTCCGTGCTAAATATAGATATTTTAATGAAAGGTAGCTTTATATTTTTACACAGAAAATCGCTTTGTAAAAGTTTGGGCATCTTGTATCTTTAGCGAAATTTTTTTTGTTGATTAGAATTAATGAATGTCCGAGAGATGCGATGCAGGGAATAAAGAAATTTATTCCTACCGGGAAGAAAGTGGCATATATTAATGCTTTGCTGAAAGTAGGGTTTGATACATTGGATATGGGCAGTTTTGTATCGCCCAAATGGATTCCTCAAATGGCCGATACGGCCGAAGTCATAAAGAAAATAGACACTTCAAATACTGTCTCTAAGCTTTCTGTTGTTGTAGCTAATATGCGTGGGGCTGAAGAAGCTGTGAAGTATGATGCCATAACCTATCTTGGGTTTCCTTTTTCTATTTCTGAAACTTTTCAGCGAAGAAATACCAATGGCGGCATAGAAAACGCTTACAAAACCGTATCTAATATGGTAGCTGTTTGCGAGGCCGGTAACAAAAAGTTTATTGCTTACTTATCTATGGCTTTCGGCAATCCTTATGGCGATGAGTGGAGTGTTGAAGTGGCCGAAAAATGGATTAAAAAATTACAACAGGCAGGCATAGATTATATTATGCTTTCCGACACTATTGGCGTGGCTAACGAGCAATCTATCGAATATTTTTTCAAGAATATTACTACGCTTTTCCCTAGTATTGATTTCGGGGCGCATTTTCATACCACACCCACTACCTGGAAACAAAAAGTCGAATCGGCTTATAAAAATGGCTGTAAAAGATTTGATGGTGCAATTAAAGGTTATGGCGGTTGTCCTATGGCAAAAGATGATTTAACCGGAAATATGCCTACCGAAAATCTGATTAGTTATTTTGCTGAAACAGGAGAGGAGACAGGCATTGATACCACCGCTTTTGCCGATGCTATGATATTGGCAAATGATATTTTTCCGCAACCTATTGTTGCAGACCATTACAAGCCAAAATAGTTATTGATTATAATTTCTTGCGCCAAACAACAAGCTGCCAATTCTTACCATATTACTTCCGTGAGCTATCGCGATATCATAATCGCCACTCATGCCCATTGAGAGATGTTTTAAATTGTAAGAAGCAGCGTTGCTATCGAAAAAAGATTTCAGCGATTGATACTCTTTTTTAATTTGCTCAATATTTTCGGTGTTAGAAGCCATGCCCATTAAGCCTGTAATGCAAATGTTGTTGAGAGTATTGGCTTTGAATATGTCTTCAGCTTCCTGAAAGCTTAAACCAAATTTTGTCTCTTCCCGGGCAATATAAATTTGAAGCAGGCAATCAATTTTTCTGTTGTTATTAGCTGCCTGCTTGTTTATTTCTTTCAACAGTTTTAAACTATCTGCCGAATGAATAAGATGTATGAAAGGAGCAATGTACTTTACTTTGTTGCTTTGCAAATGCCCTATAAAATGCCAGCGGATATCTTTGGGCAACGCTTCATGTTTGGTCAATAATTCCTACACATAATTTTCGCCAAAATCTCTTTGCCCGGCATTATAT
>CAYSGX010000369.1:0-3573 GCA_964430605.1 uncultured Chitinophagaceae bacterium | reverse complement strand
CCTTTCTGGAATATTTTTACTATCAAATTACCAGCTATTTACCACTCTCATTTTCTTTACATGCTGTGCATTTTCAGTATCTATCATTACATAGTATTTGCCCTTGGCAAGTGTGTTTCTCAAATCGAGCGACATATAAAAGTTAGGTTCATTATTGGTTACACTTAACATTTTTATCAATTGCCCCATTTCATCTAATATTTGTATCTGCACCTCATTTTGAGAAGAAGGCACTAACAGCCTGAACATGCCATCGTTAGGGTTAGGTATGATATAAGATGCTTCTTCGCTATCAGGAAATACTACATTAATATTCATTACATCAGAAAAAATTTCCGACTTATTGTTATTCACTTGTTTTATTCTGTAATAAGACATGCCTTTCATAGGCTTAACATCTACACAGTTGTAACTGCTTACACCGGCACTGTTTCCGGCTGCTTTAATCATACATACATCTTCAAACGTTTCCATATCTTCCGAACGCTGCAATATTAAAAAATAGGAATTTTCTTCTGCTAAAGTTTCCCACGCCAAATGCACCGCATTGGCATTATAATCGTAATCGCTTGAAAATGTTTTTAGCTGAATCTGATTTGAACCCTTTGCTGTTTCATTACTTGCGGCAATCGCACCGGCCAGCGTAACACAAGGAAAAAATAACGCGTTGCAAATGCCAAATACCAATAAACAGAATATTTTCATCATTATTTAATTGCTTTGAAATCTTATTACGCAACATACAGTATCAGTGTTACGCAAATTCGAATTAAGCTTTCAAAAATCAGACGAACGCACAAAAATCACGGATGAACGGAATGCAAGGCTTAAAAAGTCAAATAAGAACTTCTGGCAAAATCACCAAAATATGGTAGTCCCTGAAAGAAAGGCCAGGGAATCATCATAAATACCAGGATTAAAGCGATGGTAAAAAATATGGCGGTACGCTGGTGCTTGGCTTTGTCGGTAGTTGCTTTTTTCGATAAGGTTCTGCCCAATTGAAAAAGTACTACGGCAATAATCATTATGGCAATATGCTCCACTGTCCAGTATCTCAGTAATGACGATTTCATTGCAGCCTTCATATCGGCTAAACCCGCTTTCGCATAAGGGCTTAAAAAGCCATATAACGCAAGGCCTATCAACAATTGCGCATGTACCGTTCCGATTAAAAGAACCGCTATTTTGTTGTCAAGAACAGCATACGGCTTATTGCCCAGCCAACCTGAAAACGCACGATAGATAGCAACAACTGCCAATAATAAAAGCGCATAACGCAAAACAGAGTGAATCAGTAATACTGTAGAGTAAGTGTCCATAATTTTTAAATTGTGAATTCAAAGTTAGTAAACAAAATTCAGCGAAAAGGTTTTAGCGAAAGGTGCTTATCTTTGCCTAACTTTCTCAAACAAACAATGACAGATATTTCTTCTAAGGCTGTTCTGATGCTGCAAGACGGAACAGTGTTTTATGGCAAATCTGCGGGACATAAAGGCACTACCACAGGCGAAATTTGTTTCAACACCGGAATGACAGGTTATCAGGAAGTATTTTCTGACCCTTCTTACTTCGGACAGATATTGGTGATGACCACTGACCATATTGGCAATTATGGAGCATTGAATAACGATACGGAAAGCGATTCAGTGAAAATTGCAGGCTTGGTATGCAAGAATTTTTCCGTTGATAATTATTCGAGAAAATTAGCAGACAGTTCACTGCAAGCCTATTTAACCGAGCAAAAAACAGTTTCGATTTATGAGGTGGACACTCGCGCCATTGTGCGCCACATTCGCCACAAGGGGGCGATGAACGCGGTGATTTCTTCTGAAATTTTTGACGAAGCCGAACTGAAAAAAATATTAGATAATACGCCTTCTATGGAAGGGTTGGAATTGTCGTCTCAGGTGGCAACTAAAACGCCTTATTTTCATGGCGATGAAAATGCTCCATATAAAGTTGCGGTGTTGGATTGCGGCATTAAGCAAAGCATTTTAAAATGTGTGGCTGAAAGAGGCATCTATGCTAAAGTGTTTCCTGCTAAATCTTCCGCTAAAGAATTAATTGATTTTCAGCCGCACGGATATTTCATTTCCAACGGTCCGGGCGACCCTGCCGCCATGCCTTATGCGGTAGAAACCGTAAAAGAACTTTTGAAAACCGATACGCCTTTGTTCGGCATTTGTTTGGGGCATCAGATTCTTTCTCTGGCAAACGGCATAGGCACTTACAAGATGTTTAACGGACACAGGGGTTTGAATCACCCTGTTAAAAATTTGCTGACAGGCAGAGCGGAAATCACTTCGCAAAATCACGGCTTTGCGGTGAAGCAAGACGATATTTCCAAAAACGAAAATGTAGAAGTAACGCATATCAATCTGAATGACGACACGATAGAAGGTATTCGCATGAAAAACAAAAAAGCATTCAGCGTGCAGTATCACCCTGAATCTTCCCCTGGACCTCATGATTCGCGGTATTTGTTTGATGAATTTGTTAGTTTGATGAAATAAATTGCACGCAAAGGCGCGAAGTTTTCTTAGCGTCTTTGCGCCTTTGCGTGAAACATAAAAACAAAAATTATGAGCATTATTCTCGACATCAAAGCCCGCCAGATACTTGATTCTCGCGGCAACCCCACGGTAGAAGCAGATGTATTAACCGACAACGGATTTTTGGGCAGGGCAGCCGTGCCTTCGGGTGCGTCAACTGGCAAGCACGAAGCCGTTGAACTGCGCGATGATAAAAAAGCCTATTTGGGCAAAGGCGTTACCAAAGCTGTTGAAAATGTGAATGAAAAAATACGCGAAGCATTAATCGGCATCAGCGTATTTGAGCAAAACAAAATTGATGCGCTGATGCTTGAAGTTGATGGCACGGAAAATAAAAGTAAGTTGGGCGCAAACGCTATACTTGCTGTTTCGCTTGCCACAGCCAAAGCAGCCGCACAGGAAAGTTCGCAGTCGCTTTTTCGTTATGTGGGCGGGGTGAACGCCAATACGCTGCCTATCCCGATGATGAATATTCTGAACGGTGGCAGCCATGCCGACAACAAAATAGACTTTCAGGAATTTATGGTGATGCCTGTGGGTGCGGAAACATTTTCTCGTGGCTTGCGCATGGGCGTAGAAGTGTTTCACCACCTGAAAAAAGTTTTGAAAAGCAAAGGTTACAGCACCAATGTAGGCGATGAAGGCGGCTTTGCTCCCGAAATACAAAGCAATGAAGAAGCCATTGAAACCGTGCTGCAAGCCATTGAAAGCGCAGGCTATAAACCGGGCGATGATTTGGTGATTGCTATGGACGCTGCCGCTTCTGAATTTTACAACAGCGAAGAAAAAGTATATCACTTCCATAAATCAGACGGCAAGAAATTGTCTTCCGAAGAAATGGCTGATTACTGGAAAACGTGGGTAAATAAATACCCGATTGTTTCTATTGAAGACGGCATGGACGAAGACGACTGGAAGGGTTGGAAATCGCTGACTGAAAAAATCGGCAGCAAATGCCAGTTGGTGGGCGATGATTTGTTTGTAACCAACGTGAAGCGTTTGCGGAAAGGTATAGAAAGCC
>CAYSGX010000368.1:0-3576 GCA_964430605.1 uncultured Chitinophagaceae bacterium | reverse complement strand
GCAAGGCGCGTACAACGTTTCTTATCGCAGCCATTCCACGTTGCCGAGCAGTTTACCGGTTTAAAAGGGGTGTTTGTGCCAATTGAAGAAACTATCCGCGGCTTTAACATGATTATGGATGGCGAAGTAGATGAATATCCTGAAGCGGCTTTCAACTTAGTAGGCAGCATTGACGAGGCTATTGAGAAAGGCAAGAAAATGTTGGCGGCAAACTAACTAAGTCCATAGTCGATAGACCATAGACCATAGTTTTGCAATCGTAAATCGTAAACTGTAAATCGAAAATGCACATAGTTATATTAACACCGGAAAAGAAAATATATGAGGGCGAAATAAACGGGGTAAATCTTCCGGGTGTTTCAGGTGGGTTTGAATTATTAAACAATCACGCTCCCATTATTTCCGCCTTAGCAAAAGGTACTTTAAAAGTAAATGCTAAAGATGGCATGAAAACTTTTTCTATCAACAGCGGGTTTGTAGAGTGCTTAAACAATAAAGTAACAGTTTTAGTAGAAGGCGCGGCAGCCATTTAAACATTAACTGTTTCAAATAATAAAGGCGACCGATTCATTTCAGTCGCCTTTTTTGTTTTCAGAATAATACCGAAACTACCTTTTGTCAGGCAAATAATACTAATTATATTTCAAAAACAGTCTGATTATGCGGGCAGTTTTGAAATTTACAATAGTTTATACCGTAGGACATTAGACTAATATTGGGATATAAACGGTATTACTACACAACATTTTTCTTCGGAAGTATTAGTACTCATAATATTTTAAGGTTTTATGAAGATGTGCTTTTACCATTATCGGTCAAGTGGAGAACCGCACCTCAATTGTACGAAAAAATTGTCAACCGAAGCAATACACTTCCACTTTCGAAAAATTGTTGTAATTGGTTGCTTTTCTATCCGTACAATGATTTATCGTATCAAGTTTGCAATGCTTTGCATGAGTATATTTTTGTGCTATAATTTTTTATTTGCCACTTTTTTTATAAGCTCTATTTGTTGAGTAATGTCGTCCACTACGGCTTCTATCCATTTATCCGTAATGTTTTCAAACTCTTTTTTATTTGGCAATTCGTGGTAAAGTTTTTCAACTAATACGCTTTGTTGGTGACGGTCAAATCCTATTGTGTAGTTGTATGTGCTTGTTACAATAAAAATGTCTTTCCAGATGTCAAACGCTTTTGTTCCCACTGGTTTGAATCCTCTCAACCGTAAATCAATCCTGAACTCACCAATTTCTTTATATTGTTTCAAATAATCTTTCACTGCTTTGTCAGTTTTGTGTCCTTGATTATTTGTCCAAACCATTATTTCTACTTCTTCAAACTTTTCTGCAATCTCTTTTTCATTCAATTCTTTTGTTATTCTGTTGCGTAATAGAAGAACCACTTTACTCAATATGCGTTCGCAATTCGCAGCACTTCTTTTTTCTTTCACAGGAGTTTCTTTCAACCCTTTTAATAGTTCTTTCAATTGCCCTATTTTTTTATCAACTGGTTTTAGCAACTCGGTGTATTCGTCTTCTATTTCTTTTTCCAATTCTTCAATAGTTGGCATTTCGGCTTTCAGTTGCTTGGGTAATGCGTTGGCTAATTGATAATCGGATACGCCAATGGGAGTGTTGATTCCCTGTAAGGAATATTTTACAACCGTTTTGTTTGGGGTTTTGCAAAGCAAAATTCCAATAGTGGGTTTATCGTCTTTGCGTTTTATTTCTTTGTTGACGGTGTTTGTGTAGAAATTTAGTTTGCCTGCGAATTCAGGTTTGAAGTCACCAATTTTTAATTCAAAAACAACATAACACTTCAAATAAATATTGTAAAAAAGCAGGTCCAAAAAATAATCATCATCTTCTACCGTTAGGTTATACTGGTTCCCAACAAAAGAAAAACCTCGTCCAAGTTCCAACATAAATTTTGTAAGATGTTGTATCAATGCCTTTTCAATATCTCTTTCTTTCGCCTCTTCACCTAATGTGAGAAAATCAAATACATAAGAACTTTTAAAGGTTTCTTTTGCTAAATCAGAATCAACAGCCGGTAGGGTATCTTCAAAATTGCTGATGGCTTTGCCTTGTCGTTCAAAAAGTTTGCTATCAATTTGTAAGGAGAGTACACTGCGACTCCAACTATTTTCAATACATTTTTGAATGTAGAAATATTTTTCCTGTTCATGTTTTACTTTATCTAAAATTAGTTGATGATGTCCCCAAGGTAATTTTGCAACGGCTTGCTGCAAAATTGCAGGGTCGTAGTTTTTAAGCACTGCTAATTTGGTAGATTTATTTTGCAAAATTTTAGGTTGCTTTTTTGGTTTAGTTGCCTGTTCCAATTTTGCAGCAGCTTGCTGCAAAATTGAAAAGTGAGGGTATGCCTTTGCAAACTCCCTCATGTAACGAAGGTTTCTGACTGAAAAACCTTTCATATCTTCAAATTCTACTCTCAAATCAGCAGATAATCTATCAATGGTTTTTGCTCCCCAACCTTCTTCCTTTTCCTGTTGAATAATGGTTTTTCCTACTTCCCAATAAATAGCCAATAGTTGAGCATTAGCAGTTAATGCTGCCTTAAATCGGGCTTGTCTAATTTTCTCTTTCAGCCCGTTTAATATTTGCTGATACTTATTTGTTTGAAGATTCATAGTTGCTATGCTAAGATTTCTTATGATTCGTTTGGTGTTAAGCTCCTAATTGTTCAATACGCTTTAAAATTATATTTTACCTCAATTCTCTTAAGTTGTTAATTGATATTTATAAAATTTCCACATAATGATAAAAGGTTGAGTTATCAATTGTTTTATTTCCTTTTCTTGCCTTTACAAGTTCTTCTATTAAAAAATCAAAACTGGTTTTGCCCCGTCCTTGCTTTTCAATTCATCAGCTACATATTTTAACTACAGAATTGGGGCATGATAATTAGCCATTTCAATTTTGATTATTTATTTCAACAAAGATATATTTCTTATGACGAGTTTAAATAAAGCATGGAAAGCTTGGCTCTCCTACGGTTGTGGCAAAACAAATGTGAGGTGGATAGAATTTGATTTTTTGTGCGAGAGGGAAAGAATTAAATCATGGGCATTGGTTTAGTGATTAGGATTTGGTCTGCCCGATGACGTATTTTGTGTGGGTCAATTAGGTTAAAAAATAGTCAGTTTGATGTAAACAAAATTTTAATAGAGTTATGGATGTCTATCGGTTTTTATTCAGCCTGAATTATTGCAATAATATTTCTTTCAGCAAAATAAGCAATGCCATAATTACCACAAAAACGCCAAAGCCTTTCCGTAGTTTACAAGCATCTGTTTTTTTAGAGAAATAGCCGCCTGCAAAAATACCTGCAATGGTAATGGCGCTAAAGGTGCCCAAGAAATGCCAGTCGGCTTGTAAGCCTGCCTGTAAATCGCCACCAAAGCCAATTAAAGATTTTATGGCAATAATTACCAGCGAAGTGCCCACTGCCATTTTCATTGGTAGTTTTGATAACAGCACTAAAGCCGGAATAATTAAGAAGCCGCCACCGGCACCCACAAGTCCCGTCAAAAAGCCAATCAGCGTACCTTCA
>CAYSGX010000367.1:1851-3590 GCA_964430605.1 uncultured Chitinophagaceae bacterium | reverse complement strand
GGCGGGCGTTGGCGGGCCTTACACGCTAACTTATAATTATACTGAAACAAACTCGGGTTGCTCAAATTTTGCAACACATACATTTAGTGTTTATGAAAATCCTACAGGTATCAGCAATATGCTGAAAGAAAATAACATTCACGTTTATCCCAATCCTGCAAACAAGTTGTTACATCTTCACACCAATAAAACTTACAAATCGGTAAACATAAATTTGTACAACACCTTAGGCGCATTGGTAAAAACATATTCTTTTTCCGATGAAAAAGATATGCAGTTGAATATTGAAGACCTGAACAGAGGATTATATTTTGGCGACATTGAAGCGGAAGGAAAAAATTATCCGTTCAGATTTTTAAAAGTTAATCAGTAGTATTTTAAAAAAATTCCTGCTGATTACACTGTTGGCGGCAATATTAAGGATACGACTGTTTAGACAACGAAGTGAAGAATGACAGAATTAAAACTATACAAAACAACAACCAAAGGACTGAAAATTATCGGGATGGCTATTCCATTTATTGTAATTGGAATATGGATGATAACACAAGAACCTTATGGGGCAAAAGGTCACATAATGGGTTGGCTTTGCACTGGTTTCTTCGGACTTGGAATTCCAATAGGACTATTCCAAACATTTGACAGAAGACCTCAAATTATTATTAATGAAAATGGAGTTTGGGATAGAACAACTAATCAAGACGAAATAAAATGGGAACAAATAATTGAAGCATATCCGCTTGACTTTTTCGACCAAAAATTCATATCCATTGTAACAGACGATACATTTATTTTCAAGAAGAAACAATATAAATGGGCTGCAAAAATTAATGAATTTTTTGGAGCGCAAGAGTTGAATTTACATTTAGAGCAAATAAATATTGACGTAAATCAACTGACAGACTTAATAAACGAATTAAGTAAAACCAAGAAGGAAGACAGGAAAAATCTCATTCAATCATTTAAAGTTAACTCAACTACTAATAACCGTTTGCCGTAGCAATAATTGTTCAAAGAAAATTTCAGAATGAAAAGAAACATACTGAATACTAAAGCAACAATCCATGTATCTTAACCTGCGGAATATTTTCAAAATTTATTTTCTCTTCACGGCTGTTGTTTTTGCTGCGGAAGTAAAAGCGCAGTTTACCGTTTACAATACACAAAATTCTTTATTGCCCGATAATACCATTCGCTGTATTGCAACTGCTTACGACACTACGTTGTGGATTGGCACCGATTATGGGCTGGCGCATTTTAATAACGATACTTTCACCGTGTATCAAACAAGTAATTCCAGCCTGCCCGATGATAATATTCGTTGCATAAATATTGCAAGCGACAGCACTGTTTGGATTGGCACTTTTCTCAATGGCTTTTCAAAATTTAAAGACAACATTTTTGAAAACTATAACTCAACCAACAGCGCCTTGCCTTCAAACTTTGTGCGCTGTATTGCTTTCGATACTTTGGGCAGTGCATGGCTGGGCACTTCAAACGGCTTAGTACATGTTGCCGACACGGGCTTTGTAATTTTCAATACCAATAACACACCTCTCTTTACTGCCAATATTGTGAGCCTGTATATTGACAGGAATAATGTAAAATGGGCAGGCACTTTAAATGGCGGCCTGGTAAAGTTTGATGATATTAACTGGACTATTTACAACATCAATAATTCTTCACTGCCCGACAACACCGTTGCAGATATTAAAGAAGACAGCAACGGCATATTATGG
>CAYSGX010000367.1:0-1841 GCA_964430605.1 uncultured Chitinophagaceae bacterium | reverse complement strand
CCATCGGCAGGCATTGTGCAGTTCAACCGTATATCATGGAATTTTCTAACGCCATTAAACAGCCCTTTGCCCGATTATTCCATAAATCAAATAGCGCTCAATGAAAATAATACAGCCTATATCGCTACTAAGGAAAGCGGGTTAGCCAAATACTCAGGTAATTTACAATGGAAATTTTACAACGAAAACAACAGCAATATCGCTGAAAATAATCTTACTTGTGTAGCCATTGATTCGTATAAAAACATCTGGCTGGGCACTGCACAGCAAGGCTTAATGCTGCTTGATGAAACCATCACCTCGCTTACAAATTTTGACGATGATTCAGGTATTCGCGTTTACCCAAATCCTGCTAAAGATTTTATACTGCTATATAGCAATGCTCTTATTCAGCATACATATATTTATAGTATAGAAGGAAAATTATTAGAAGAAAGCAATCATGTTCCTGCTCAATCAACAAGCATAAATACTTCGGCACTAAATCAGGGAATTTATTTTCTCGAAATAAGAACCACGGACGGCAATTCTCTTATTCAGAAAATAATAAAGCTCTAATTTTTTTTCAGAAAACATTTTTCTTATACAGTGTAACCCATTCATTGTTTCTGCGTACAAGGCACAAACTATTGTGTAATTTAAAATCTATGAAATTATGGTAAGGAACAAAATCGCTATGTATGGAAAAGTATCGAAACTGGTAATCGCGGCATTATCATTCTCACTTGTTTTTCCTGTATTTGTAAACGCTCAGGCTTCTAAAAAAGCTGACATTTGGTATTTCGGAGACAAGGCCGGCTTAGACTTTTCTTCAGGTAACCCGGTGCCTTTAACTAATGGCGTAATGCAATCTTTTGAAGGCTCGGCAGTAGCTACTTCCGATGCCGGGCAATTATTATTTTATTCTAACGGTGGCAGCACGCCTTATCAGGGTGCAGTGTGGAACCGCAATCACCAAATGATGCCTAACGGAAATCTTACAGGCGCAGGCGGTTGCAACAGTTCTATTCAGTCATCATTGATTTTGCCTTTGCCAACAAGCAACAGCAGGCATTATTTATTCACTACCGATTGCATGGAAAACGGTGCGACAGGCGGGTTGAGATACAATATTGTAGATATGAACCTTGATGGCGGCTTGGGCGATGTGGCTGTAAAAGCTGTAAAACTTACCGATGCCGTTGATGAATCTTTAACCGCTGTTCAACATGCCAATGGCAGAGACTGGTGGGTGATAGCGCATAAAATGCACACCGATTCATTCTATGTATATCACTTAACCCAAAGCGGTATTACCGGTTTGGTAAAAACTAAAATTGGCAATGTAACCCCTGATTATGCGGGCGCTTTAGTAGCCTCTTCCAATGGTGAAAAATTAGTTCATGCCGGACAAAGCTTTACCTCTTTATTCAAATTTGATAAAACCACCGGAAAAATATCTGACCATGTTGATTTAGGTACTCCGGGCTATACCGCGGCATTTTCTCCGGGTTGCAACATGTTGTATGTTGGCGATGGTGTAGGCAGAAATATTTTCCAGTTTAACCTGACAGCCGAAGCAATTCCACAAACTAAAGTACATATTGGTTCCGTTGACGCAGCCGGTGTAGGCGGTATGCAATTAGGCCCTGACGGAAAAATTTATATCGCGCGTTTTGTGAGCAGCAATACTTTGGGCGTAATTGCCGACCCTGACAGAAGAGGTGTACGCAGCGGCTTTGTTGACAATGGCATTAGCCTTGGCGGTAAAATTGGTAAAGGCGGATTGCCTAATTTCCCTAACAACGCAGTGGGCGCTTGTGCTGCAACTGTAATTCCCAGAGATATCATTATATCTAACT
>CAYSGX010000366.1:0-3592 GCA_964430605.1 uncultured Chitinophagaceae bacterium | reverse complement strand
TCTCCTTGTACCAACAGCACGTTAATGACCGTAAATATTGCCAATAACGGCCCGCTGGCTACAGGCCCCAGCGATTCTGTAGTAGTGGTATTGCCCGAAGGCGCTTCGTTTATTAACGGCACTTACGCGGGCATCATTAACGCCCCGCAGGCAAATACTTTCAGAACCTATATGTTTAATAACCGCGAACATGTTATGTGGCGGTTGGCTCAGGGTATTCAGGCAGGCGACAGTATGCGGTTCTCTTTTGAGTTTACGGCAAATGCTTTTGACTTGTCATGCAATATTCAAAATTTTGACGCTTTTACCGTAAGCGCGAAAAATCTTTTGTGTGTGCTGAATGGAGTTCAATGTGATGTGAATGTGCGCACAGGCGATACCATTTTGCCTATGTATGTTTACAAGGGTAATATAAGTTTTACTTCGCTCAACGCTACAGCTACTCAAAATGGAACTACAGGCGAAACGCTTGATGTCGGTTTAAGTATTCTGAATATAGGAGAAAATATTGCACAGGGTTATGAAACCGTTATTTCTTTCTATAATGATGCCGATGGAAACGGATTGTTATCTGCTGCCGATATTTTGCTGCAAAGAGACACTATTACACAAAATATCAATAGTGGTGTTCCTTACAATCATAGTACAACGATTAATGTGGCTGCCGGGCAAGGATGTAATCTGTTTGCTGTATTAGACACGATTAATAATGGTTGCATTTGTAATCCTGCACAAATATTTACCAATAATATTCCGTTGCTTAATGCCGGAAATGATCAGGAGTTTTGTTCAGGCGATACTATTCAGTTGGGCGGTCAGCCCGTAAATGGGTATCAGTATTCATGGTTGCCTGCGCAGGGACTTCAAAATGCCAATAATTATGCTACCAGTCTCACACTGGAAAATCTTTCAGGAGCTAACAATATTATTTCTTACATACTCTCTACCAATAGAATTAATTGTACTACTGCCGATACTTTACTGGTTACGGTTTTCCCAAAAACCAATGTAAGTTTTACCGGACTTGCGGCAACCTATTGCAGCAATGATGCTACAGCCCCGCTTAACGGAACTCCTGCCAACGGAACATTTACAGGCAGTGGCGTATCGGGCAATAATTTTCAACCGAATATTGCTAATGCAGGCCTGCATAATATTATTTACACTTTTACCGATGCAAATAATTGCACTTATGCCGATACACAACAAACCACAATATACACAGCCCCTGTTGTGAGCTTCACAGGATTGCTGCCCGCTTATTGTGAAGATGCGAATGCCGTAACGCTAAACGGTTTGCCTGTTAATGGTGTTTTCTCAGGCAGTGGTATTGCGGGTAATGATTTTCATCCGCAAAATGCGGGCATTGGCTCGCACAGCATTATCTATACTTTTACCGATGCTAATCAATGTACCGATGCCGATACTCAATCGGTAATGGTGAATACGCTACCGGTTGTTTCGTTTACGGGTTTATCTGCTGAATACTGTGTCAACTATCCTTCAGCAACTTTAACGGGAACACCTTCGGGAGGAGTATTTTCAGGAACAGGTATTTCGGGCAATAATTTTCAGCCGAATATTGCTAATGCAGGCACTTACGATATTGTTTATTTTTTCTCTGATAATAATCAATGTGGCGATACTGATACTCAAACAGTTGTTGTACACCCGCTAACACCCGTTAGTTTTACCGGGCTTAACGCAGCCTATTGTATTGATGCTCCTGCTGTCAATTTATCGGGAAATCCTTCAGGCGGAACATTTTCGGGAAACGGCATCAATCAGGATGTGTTTACTCCGGCTGATGCCGCAGCAGGAAATCATCATATCGTTTACACATTTACCGATAATAATAATTGCGTAAATGCCGATACACAACAAGTTGTGGTGAATGCATTGCCTGTGATTTCTTTTACAGGCTTAGATACTTCTTATTGTGTAGATGCGGGTATCATTACACTTACCGGAAATATTCCGGCAGGCGTATTTGACGGGGCAGGTATTACCGCAAACCGTTTTATTCCCGCGGTAGCAGGTGCAGGCGCTCACACAGTTATTTTTTCTTTCACCGATTTTAACGGCTGCTTTAATGCCGACACCCAGCAAACCAATGTTTATGATTTACCGGTTGTCAGCATGTCAGGATTAAATTTAAACTATTGTACTAATGATGCTTTAGCTACTCTATTGGGCAATCCTGCGGGAGGAATTTTTTCAGGAGCAGGTATCACGGAAAATAATTTTTCGCCTGAAATCGCTACAGCAGGATTCCACACGCTGACTTATACTTTCACAGATAATAATAATTGCACCAATAGTATTTCAGGAAACACTATGGTACATCCCGCGCCAACAGTGCAAGAGCAAATTCAGGATATTAGTTGTAACGCAAGTGCCGATGGCAGCATAACGCTTACTGAACAGGATGGAACAACACCATTCAGCTATAACTGGAACAGCGGCACTTACACTACTCAAAACATTTCGGGATTATCGCCCGGAAATTATACCATAGTGATTGATGATGCCATGAATTGCACTTTCACTGCTACTTATACAATCGCTGAACCTGATTTATTAGTATCGTCAGTAGCTACTGAAAACGCGGTGTGTTATTTAGATGAAAACGGAAGTGCAGTGTTTACGGTAAACGGAGGAGTGATTCCGTATTCATTCATTTGGAATAATGGCTTAAACGTTTCAGAAAACTATTCTCTTTCCGCGGGAAACTATTCAGTATTAATAACTGATGCGAATGGATGCACGAACAGCCATCAGTTTATTATAGCGCAAAATGAACCTGTAACGTTAAGTGTGTTTCCTGAAACAGATACGGTTGCTTTTGGAAATGAAGTGCAAACTATCACTGACTATTACTCAGACCGGATGCCCGTGAGTTTTGACTGGCAGCCTGCTGAAGGATTGTCCTGCACCGATTGTGCTAACCCAATAGCAGCGCCTTTAGAAACAACGCTATATACAGTTACAATCACCGATACCGATGGCTGCACCGCAACAGAAGAAATATGGGTAGTGGTGAAAGATAAAAAAGTATTTTACGCACCTAATATTTTTTCGCCCAATGGCGATGGTGTAAACGATAGCTTCGGAATATTTGTAAAAGGAGAAAAGAAATTTCACCTGCGGGTTTTTGACCGTTGGGGTGAAAAAGTTTTTGAAGCGGAAGATGCTTCTCAGGTTTGGGATGGTACAAGAAACGGCAAGCTGCTTTCCGAAGGCGTGTATGTTTTTGAAGTGTTTTTAATTTATAAAGACAACAGCTCTCTAAAACATAAAGGCAGTGTTACATTAGTTAGATAGCCAATTTTCGCCCCTCAAACCCTCTTTTGCAGCCCTCACAGGCGATTTTTGCGCAGTCAGAAATGGTTTTATAGATGTTCCACCAGTGAAAAATGAAATTTGACCAATCAGAAATGATTGGGGGCTACTCACAAATAATCCGTGAGCATTATCGCAATGACCAGCAATTACATATAATAATTTAAAATAACGGGGGGGGGGGGTAATGCCTTACCAGCAAAGGCTTTCAGCGTATTAAATGTATAAAACATGGTAGCAGCAGCCTTCA
>CAYSGX010000365.1:0-3604 GCA_964430605.1 uncultured Chitinophagaceae bacterium | reverse complement strand
CTCGGGTTCTCGCTACGGCGACGTGAGCGCGGTGATGTTACAGAACATGCCTTTCTTAGGCCAATACCTAAAAACGCCTTCTATTGATATTGCATTGATTAGCGACTGGGAAGTAAAGCTGGAAAAAATAATTGCTACAACACTCGATGAAAATATTACTCACATGGTGGGTGTGCCAACATGGACATTGGTACTTATAAATGAAATGCTGAAACGAACCGGCAAACAACATTTACTTGAAGTTTGGAACAATTTAGAATTATACATTCATGGCGGGGTAAGTTTTACACCTTACCGCAAGCAGTTCAATAATTTAATTCCTTCCTCAAAAATGAAATACATGGAAACCTATAATGCTTCGGAAGGTTTCTTTGGCGTGCAGAATGAGTTAGATAAAGATGATATGTTGTTGATGCTCGACTATGGTATTTTTTATGAGTTTATTGCCATTGAAGATATAGACGATACAAATTCAAAAGTACTTTCTTTAGATGAAGTGGAAGTAGGAAAAAATTATGCCATGCTTATTTCTACTAATGGTGGCTTGTGGCGATACACGATTGGTGATACAGTGAAATTTACTTCAAAATATCCTTTCAAGATAAAAATCAGCGGAAGAACAAAACAATTCATTAATGCCTTTGGCGAAGAATTAATGGTAGATAATACTGATAAAGCTTTGGCTATTGCCTGTTCAAAAACAGGTGCTGTTGTAAAAGATTATACGGTTGCCCCGGTATTTATTTTAGCAGGAGAAAAAGGAGGGCATGAATGGATTATTGAATTTGAGCAAGCGCCTTCTAACATAGAAAATTTTTCTGCGGAATTAGATACCGCACTACAATCGCTCAATTCAGATTATGAAGCAAAACGCTTTAAAGATATTGCCCTCACAACACCAACTATACATGTAACCCCCGAACAAACTTTTTATAACTGGATGAAAAAAAGAGGAAAATTGGGCGGGCAACATAAAGTTCCCCGCCTTAGCAATAGCCGCACTTATGTAGAAGAAATTTTAGCTATGCTGAAATAAATTACTTAGAAATTATTTCAAGATAACGAGTTATAGCTTCTAATTCATTTTCAGCAATAAACTCAAAAAAAATATTCTTGTCGTTTTCTACTTGTGCTGTTTCTAAAGCATTGTAATAACGCATTCTGCTTTGAGTGTTTCCTTTTATATTGGCAATTACATAGCCGTGTTTCAGTAAAATTAAATTCATTACCAAACGGGAAGTTCTGCCATTACCATCTATAAACGGATGAATAGTTACCAGCCTTTCATGCATTTCGGCAGCCAGCAAAACAGGGTGAAGCATATTTTTATTGGTTTCATACCACAAAAAATAATCTTCCATTTGCTTAGCTACTAAAAACGGTTGCGGAGGCAAATGCTTACTGCCTTTAATCATTACCTGCACACTACGATATTTGCCGGCATTTGCTTGGTCTATTCCTCTTAAAATAAGATTATGAATAGTCAGCACTTCACGCTCGTTAATAGCCGATTTTTTTTCGGTTAAATACTTTACATAATCAATAGCTTCTTTATGATTAATAGCTTCTAAATGCTCGCGCATACTTTTTCCTGAAATAGTTAAACCTTCATTTATTACTAAATCGGTTTCCTGGAGTGTAAGCGTATTGCCTTCAATTCTATTACTTTCAAAAGTATATTCAAGCTCAAGTGCTTGGGCAATTCTGTAGCTGTCTAAATGACGAAACTTATTGAGTTGTTTTTTTAACTTATCAATTTCAGACAAAACAGATTTTAACTTTTTAGGTACTGAAACCTTTATTGTTTTTTCAGTTCTGTATTTTATTTCAGCTTCGGCAGCTATAATAGCTTTCAACGCTAAATCATCATCGCCAATCTCATAAAGAATTTTTTCTTTCATCCACGCCACAAGCAATTCATTTACATCTAAACTTAAAATAGAAGCCAGTTTTATTACTTGTTCTTTAGTAGGTTTTCTGTTGCCGCTTTCAAATTTGCTTACCAAAGCTTGGTCTATACCCAATGCTTGAGCTACTTCACGAATCATTAGCCCTTTTTGTTCCCTGGCATTTTTAATCATGTTTTTCATAAATGACATTATTTAACATGACAAATATAGTCATTTATTTTTGATTTCTCAAATTCCTTTTTTTCTGAAAAACTGATTTTCAAAAAAATTACTTTCCTATTAAATAATAAACTGCCGTTGTAAAGAAATTTCTTACAAATGGTATGCTGCTGATAAAAGCAAATTGCTTTCTGACTTTCAATCCAAATTTATATTCGTAAATAGGATTAATTAAGTAGAATGTTTTCTGGTATATTTTGAAATTTTCATTGGCACATATTTTTTCAAATCGCTCAACAGATATTCCCGTTTCTTTTATTTCTTTCAATTCATTTACTGTGCCTTCATGCTCGCCAAATAATTTCAGAATACCTGAATACAAAGGCATAGGCAGTAAATGATAATAGGGTAGCAGCGATAAAAATTTTGATTTACATATTTGCTGATGACCGCCAAAAGGCATTTGCCAGGGAGGAAACCCGAAAAATACTTTTCCGTTTCCGGCTAAAAAACTTTGCAGCCTTCGCATAAATTCTTCTTGCTGCGGAATATGCTCAATTACATCTTTCAGAATAATTAAATCATACTTATAAGCTAAATCTTTTTCAGTATCTATATCATAAATATTTCTGTTGATGAATTGAATTTTCCCTTCAGCTAATTCATCTTTCATTAAAACTCTGGCATTATCTAAGCGGCTGTTGTGCAGTTCTATACCTGTGCATATACAGCCCAATTCGGTAAACGCTTTCAGCACACCTGCTTCACCACAGCCAATTTCTAAAACCTTTGTGCCTGCTTTTAAAGAAACAAATTCTTCAACATACGGTACCACATATTTTTGTGCATTCTCAAATTGAAATTGAAAATAGGTAGCTACATCACTATGAAAATCGAATGCCATTTATGAACAGGTTTATTATCTGAAAGCTTTTCTTTGTAGCCTGAAAAATACCTCTAAATCTTGTTCGTTTTTTAATAGGGCATATTCCATTGGTGGCAGTTGCTGGCGCAAATCAATATTACCCAAATCTTCTGTACTGTATGATTCAAATAATAATAGTTTTATCCAGTCTATCAATTCGCTGGTAGAAGGTTTTTTCTTAATGCTGTCAATACTTCTTACGCCATAAAATACTTTCATGGCATTATTCATCAACTCAGTCTTTATTCCCGGAAAATGCACTTCTAAAATTTGCTGCATCGTTTCTTTTTCGGGAAAACGGATATAATGAAAAACACATCTTCTCAAAAAAGCATCGGGCAGTTCTTTTTCATTATTTGAAGTAATGATGATAATAGGGCGGTGCTTTGCTTTAATAGTTTTTTGAGTTTCGTAAACATAAAACTCCATCTTATCCAGTTCAAGCAATAAATCATTTGGAAATTCTATATCGGCTTTGTCAATTTCATCAATCAGCAAAACTACCTGTTCATCACTCTCAAAGGCTTCCCACAATTTTCCTTTTTTAATATAGTTGGCAATATCATGCACTTTATCCGAACCTAATTGCGAATCTCTTAATCTTGATACG
>CAYSGX010000364.1:0-3607 GCA_964430605.1 uncultured Chitinophagaceae bacterium | reverse complement strand
TGGTACATCATGCTACTTTCTTACAGCAATTGCTTAACGAAGGCAAGCTGACTATTGAAGGCGGTGCGTTTAAAGGTAAAAAAATTACTTACCACGATTCTTGCTATCTGGGCAGAGCCAACGAAATTTATGAAGCCCCCCGAAAACTGATTGAAGAATTAGATGTGGATTTGGTAGAGATGAAACGTTCTAAAGCAAAAGGGTTGTGCTGTGGTGCAGGTGGCGCACAAATGTTTAAAGAAGAAGAAAAAGGCAACCTGAGAATAAATGACGAAAGAACCAAAGATGCCTTAGAATCAGGCGCAGATGTGGTTGCCGTTGCCTGTCCGTTTTGCAATACCATGATTACAGATGGCGTAAAAGGCAAAGACATGCAAGCCAAAGTGAAAGTATTGGATATAGCGGAACTTATTGCTCAGGGTAAAAGTTTGGTGTAGTAGTTTTTCTGTATATTTCGCAGTTGACAATAAAAATAAAGAACATATCGTTAATCAGTTTAATCTTCATTTTTAACTAAAACGTGTAACTTTGTGTTATGAATGCTCAGGACTTAGGATATATTATAACTCATTACGTCAATCAAAAAGGGGATACTGTTTCTCATAAAAAGTTACAGAAATTACTCTATTATGTAGAAGCTTGGCATTTAGTTAACTTTGGACAGCCTATTCTTGATGAAAATTTTGAAGCTTGGGTTCACGGACCTGTTATTCCAGAACTATACCATAAACTTAAGGAGTTTGGATTTAATAACTTAAAAGTTATTAATGACGAATCTGACAGTGTGGGCAAAGAAATAGTCTCAAAGAATGATTTAAACAAAGAACAAATTGAGTTAATAGAAAGTGTTTTAGTCCGTTATGGAAGTTTGACATCTTTCGAACTGGAACTTTTGACTCACAGTGAAGCTCCTTGGCTTGAAGCAAGAAAAGATTATCCCCCTCATGTTCCTTGTAATAGTATCATTTCGAAAGAACGAATGAAGGAGTTTTATTCTAACCTAACCTAAAGTATGGGCAATGGTAAGAAGGGTAATAAATTTCAAATAGCAGACCCAAAACTACAATTAGATGAGATAAAAAAGATTAAGTCCAAATACAATCTTGGAGAAAAAGGGTTATCATTTTATGAAATCCGTGAACTTAAACCTGTATTTGCTTTTGACTATTTATCTTTAGAAGGGTCACAACTTTGTTTCAATTCTTCAAGTTTAGCAGTTGACGATTTTATCGGATTTTTAGATGGGTTAAAAAGAAATTCTTCGATAACTTATAATGAACTAAGGACAAACAAATGCTATAGATTTCACCCAATAAATTTTGAAGAACACAAGGTTTCAATAAAAAAATCTGATTTTAAAAAGGTTTTAACTTTTAAAGAAGAGCTCTTATCAGACGAAGAACTTCCGACACTTTATCAGTTTGACTTGCATTACAATCAAAAAGCAAGAACGTGTGGGTTTCTCTTTAAAGGTGTATTTTACTTAGTTTGGTTTGACAAAGACCACACAATTTATCCAGGAGAAAAATAAGAAGCCTACTACACCAAAATATAGTAACGCTTACATGAACTAAAGAATGAGTATATCAGCATAATTAGCAAAATCAAAAAACAAACCTATGTCAATCACCTCATCATTATTCAGTAATCTTCCTCCTCATGCAAGGGTATGGATTTATCAAAGCGACAAGAAAATTGATGATGCTTTGGCGGCACAAATAAACAATGAAGTAAAAGCATTTACACAAACATGGACTGCCCACAGCAAAAAAGTGATTGCCGATGGCGCAGTGTTGTTCAATTACTTTATTGTGTTAGCAGCCGATGAACAGCAAGTGCATGTAAGCGGCTGCTCTATTGACAGTTCTGTGAAATTCATCAGGGAAATTCAAGACAAATACAATCTTCATTTCTTTGACAGAATGTACACTACTTACTATCAAAACAATGAAGTGAAAGGCGCAACTCAAAATGACTTACAAACGCTTTTAAACAAAAGCGATATTACTGCCGATACTTTGGTTTTTAATAACCTGGTTCAAACCGTTGCGGAACTTCAAAACAACTGGCTGATACCTTTGAAAGAAAGCTGGCATAAGCGTGCTTTCCATTTGCCCGAAGCAACAGTATAAACATTTCAGCTTTTCTATGTTCAGCTATTTGAAACAAAACCGCCTTGCTGTTTTACTGTTTGCTGTTATAGCGGCAATCGGAATATACAATTACAAAAAATACAGAGTGCCACCTGCGTTGTACGCACCCGAAATTCAGTTTATCAATAGCAATAATGAAAACTTTTCGCTGAAAAATTTCAAAGGCAAAAATGCAGTTGTTATTTTTTCGGCAAGCTGGTGCAGAGATTGCAGAGAAGAAATTCCCGCATTGGAAGCGATGAAAAAAGCATTGGGCAGCGATGATTTTTATTTCATCACTTTAACCGATGACAGCTTTGAAAAAACAGCACGTTTTAAAGCTGCCACGCAAAGCACGTTTGATTTTTACCGGCTGAAAAAAACCTTGAAAGAAACCGAAATACACAGCATTCCTACCGCATATATTCTGAATAAGAAAGGCGAAGTAGTTTTCAGCCGTGTGGGAAACTATTCATGGAATGCACCCGAAACCATTAAAAAAATAAGAACTTTGGTTTCAGAATAATATAAATGCTTCTACAAATCCACCCTGAAAATCCTGAACCGAGAAAAATTCAGCAAGTAGCCGATTGTTTGGCAAAGGGCGGTGTTATTATTTACCCAACCGATACCATTTACACTTTCGGGTGCGATTACAGCAATAAAAAAGCGGTCGAAAAAATTTTTCAGATTAAAAATATTAAAACAAGAAAAAAAGATTTTTCGCTGGTATGTTACGATTTAAAACATATTTCGGAATATACCCACACCGTAAGCACACAGGTTTTCAGACTGATGAAAGGCAACCTGCCTGGCGCATTTACCTTTATTCTGAAAGCCAATAAAAACATCACCAAGCAGTTCGATTACAACAAAACTACCATTGGTATTCGCGTACCCGACAACAATATTGCCCGCGAAATTGTACGCATTTTTGAAAAGCCGATTGCGTCAACTTCGGTGCATGATGAAGAAGATGAACTGTTACAGTTTATGACCGACCCCGAAGAAATTTACGAACGCTACGGAAATTTTGTTGACATGGTGATAGATGGCGGGGCAGGCACGCGCGAAGCCTCTACTATTATTGATGCTACGGGCGATGATATTGAAATTGTAAGGCAGGGAAAAGGTATTCTTATTTAGCATGAATATTTTTCAAAAGATATTTTCTGATAACCGTCTGCCGTTTTTTCTGCTAACGCTTGGCGTTATTGTCTGGTTGGTGTGCCTACCGCTGTTTCAAGACGGCATGTTTATGGATGGCGTGCAATACGCTGCGGTGGCAAGAAATCTGGCACAGGGCATCGGTTCGTTTTGGTTTCCTGTTTTTTCAGAAAATTTTGTGGCAGGCTTGAATTCGTTTCACGAACACCCTCCGCTTGTCTATTGGCTGCAATCGTTTTTCTTTAGCATATTCGGCATCAACAATATTTATCCTGAAAGAATTTATGACTTAACGATGCTGTTGCTCA
>CAYSGX010000363.1:2916-3622 GCA_964430605.1 uncultured Chitinophagaceae bacterium | reverse complement strand
CTTTGCTGTATCCTTTTTTCAGGTAGGTTTCCATGAGGCGGTCAATACCAATTTCAGGGTCTTCAATTTCGTCTATGCGTTCTCTACCCACTTTTGCCAGCCACAATTTGAACGGCTCGGCTTTTTTAGACGGAACAGATTGGATTAAGCGGAACAACTGTTCGGTGTCGGCTACATCAGTCATACGCATTTTACCGTCTTCTGCCGCAAACTTCAACCGGTTACAATTTGTAACCGTTTCATTTCCTTCTTTTAAAAGCCGGCTCTTCAACACTTTCCAATAGTTTCTTGCGCCCTGATAAGTGGGTTGGTCTGTTAATATTTCAACTACATCAATAATTGAAAAATACCACTTTTCCTGTTCCTCATCCCATAAGGCGCGGACTTTTTTGTCTTCAAATATTTTTATGGCGTCCTGCTTTTTCATTTTGTTTTTAAACCATTAAGAAATTTATTTCTTAAAGGGCATCGCATTTTGCGATACCATTACCATTTTATTTGAGTTAATTCATTCGATTTTAATTGATAAAATGAAAATGCCGACTGGTTTATTTTTATCACTTTACCTAATCGTTTTTTCATTGTATCAAACATTTCGTGTTTCAAAAATTTTCTTATAAAAAATTAGTGATTAATTACTCAATTCAACCGCTTCTTTAATGGCAGCTTTGGAAATATTACCATGCCACTGCTCTGTGATATAATT
>CAYSGX010000363.1:0-2906 GCA_964430605.1 uncultured Chitinophagaceae bacterium | reverse complement strand
CCAATCTAAACCCTGAGCAACCATATCCAAAACATCGGCTACGAATATGCGTGTGCCTTTAAAGGTTAACTTGCCATGACAAACCTTTGGGTCGGCAACAATATATCTGCCATAATTTTTTTTCCTGTTCATGATGCTATGCTTTTAGAGGATTAACCAATTTCAAGCCTTTTATGTTTTTAAAATCTTCGGTGTTGGCGGTGTATAAAGCACAATCATACACCAGAGAGGTTGCAGCAATAATGGAATCACCTAAACTCATCTTTTTCTGTTGTTTTAGTAAAACAGCGTTTTCAATTATCGCGTCATTCATCGGAACGCTGATAATGTTGTTGAAAACACTATTGTAATAAGTTACTTCTTCTCTTGTTATACTTTTAAAACCTAACACTTCAATTTTTGAAATTATTGAACAGCAAATACCTTCTTCGTTAAACAAGTCTCTCAACCGTGCCTGTTCGGGCAGTGTTGAGTAAATGATAATATTGCTGTCAATAACTTTCACTATTAATCTCTAAAAGGTAATTTTCTGTCTTTTCTTTGTTCGCGCTGCCAAGCTACGGGGTCTTTAATGGAAGGATTTTTTACGCCTTTCATAATAATTTCCATGTTCTTCTTACGTTCGGCTTCCGTAAGCTGCGGCACAATAATATCTTCCTCTTCGGGTACTAACACCACATTTACTTTTCTTAATCCTTTTCTGTGACGGACAGGAATACGAATTATGCCGTCTTTTACCGTTGCATTGAAAACTATGGGTTTCATATCTGCTTTTTTTAGAAAAGTTACTGCTTTTAAATTAAAACCCGCAAGGTTTTGAAAACCTTATAGGTCTGATTATAATTTAGTTCAACAATTCATATATACCTGCAATGCCTTGTCCGCCACCGATACAGGCGGTTACCATGCCGTATTTTTTGTTTCTTCTTCTCAGTTCGTTCAAAATTTGAACAGTAAGCTTAGTGCCTGAACAACCCAGCGGATGTCCTAATGCCAGTGCGCCACCGTTTACATTCAGAATATCGGTTGGCAATTCTGCTTTTCTGATTACTGCCAATGCCTGCGTTGCAAATGCCTCGTTAAGTTCAATCAAATCAATTTGACCTAAATTTAAGTCTGCCTGCTTCAATGCTTTCGGAATAGCGGCTACGGGACCAATACCCATAATATCGGGACTAACGCCTGCCGATGCGGAAGTAATCATGCGGGCAATGGGTGTAAGGTTTAATTCTTTTACCATGCGTTCGCTCATCACAATTACAAACGATGCACCATCGGAAGTTTGAGAAGAGTTACCCGCAGTAACCACGCCTTTCAATGAGAAAGCGGGTTTCAGCTTGCCCAATACTTCTACTGATGTTTCGGCACGAGGACCTTCATCAGTGTCCACCACATATTTACGGGTTTTCTTTTTGTTGCCCTCTAAATAAGTTTCTTCTACTTCTACGGGAACAATTTCGTCTTTAAAGAATCCTTTTTCAATGGCATTTAATGCCTTCTGATGTGATTCATAAGCAAAAGTATCTGCTTCTACCCTACTGATATTGTATTGCTGTGCCAACTTTTCTGCGGTGTGCCCCATGCCGATATAGTATTCGGGATGTTCTTTGGCTACATAATAATTCGGAACGGTTTTGTAGCCTACCGTTGGCACTAACGACATAGATTCTGTGCCGCCTGCAATAATACAATCGGCATAGCCTGCACGAATTTTAGCCGATGCCATAGCGATGGTTTCTACGCCCGAACCGCAATAGCGGTTTACGGTAACTGCGGGAACTTCCAACGGCAGTGAGCGCACCGCTACCCAACGCGCCATCTGCAAGCCTTGCTCGGCTTCGGGAACTGCGTTGCCTACAATTAAATCATCTACACGGGTAGGGTCTAACTGCGGAACGGATTTTAATAATGCTTCAATGACGGGCTTAGCAAGGTCAACAGGTGTCATAAATCTGAAACCACCTCTTGTTGCTTTGCCTACGGCAGTTCTGAAACCTGCCACAATATATGCTTCCTGTAAAGCCATAACTTAATTGTTTAATTGTTTAAAAAATATTTTTACCGCAGAGTTCGCAAAGTTTGCGCAAAGCGCTCTGAGAACTCTGCGTAACCTCAGCGCACTCTGCGGTTAATTTTTATTAGTTGCGAAGCGGCTTACCCTTCGTCAAAATGCTTTGGATTCTTTCTAAAGTTTTCTTTTCGCCTAATAGTGAAAGGAATGCTTCTCTTTCCAAATCCAAAAGATATTGCTCTGATACTTTGCTTTCTGCTGCCGACAAATCACCGCCTGCCATTACGTATGCAATTTTGTTGGCGATTTTCATGTCGTGCTCGGAAGCGTAACCACCGAAATGGAAACCGTAAGAGCCGCTGTATAATGGTCCTAAAACGGTTTTTCCGAATACGGTAATATCGGTTCTTTCAATCGGGCGAACGTAGCCTAATTCTGCTAAACGAATGGCTTCTTTTTTGGCTTCGGCAATTCTTCTGTCGCCATTTACCAAAATAATATCGCTGTTTTTCAGAATACCCATATTCAACGCTTCGTGAGCAGAAGTAGCCACTTTAGCGGTAGCGATATTGATGTAGCCTTCCTGCAAACGGTTCAGTTTTACATCACCGTTTCTGTATGAATTGGAAGCGCGTAAAGTGAGTTCTTTCGTACCGCCACCCGCAGGCAGCAAGCCCACGCCTACTTCTACCAAACCAATATAGGTTTCGGCAGCAGCCACTACTTTATCGGCATGAAGCACCAACTCGCAACCACCGCCCAACGCCAAGCTGTGCGGAGCTACTACCACAGGAATATCGGAATAGCGTACACGCATTATGGTTTTCTGGAAGCCGCGAATCATGAAGTCTAATTCATCATACTCCTGGTCAATGGCATACATAAATATCATGGC
>CAYSGX010000362.1:0-3628 GCA_964430605.1 uncultured Chitinophagaceae bacterium | reverse complement strand
CTGCAAGGTATTAATGAAGCCAGTGGTTATTGCGGAACAAAGTTTGCCGTGCGCGGTATTTCGCAGGCATTGTATCAGGAAGTAAAGAAATTTAATGTAAAAGTTACCTGTGTAATGCCCGGCTCGGTAAATACCGATTTTTTCAATGAAACCGAAGGTATCAAAGCGAACCCCACCATGCTGAACACAAGTGATGTAGCCGATACCATGATTCATCTTTTAGAAACTCCCGATAATTACAATACTTCTGAAATAGAAATAAGGCCTATGAACCCAAAGTATAGTTAACGTTTATCTCTCGCCAACAAAACCGCCCAGTAAGCTGCCTAAGCCGCCTTCTTCTTTACCTCTGCCAAATTTTGCTGCCGAAGCAATTCTGTCGGCCAATCTTGAAAATGGAAGGCTTTGCAGGTAAACAATTCCCGGCCCTTTTACGTGAGCAAGAAATAAACCTTCACCGCCAAACAATGCGTTTTTAAAGCCCCCCACAAATTTAATATCATAATCAATTGTGGTTTCAAAAGCTACTAAACAGCCGGTATCAACTCTAAGGCTTTGCCCGGGGGATAAAGTTTTCTTTATAATAGTGCCACCCGCATGTACAAACGCCAGACCATCGCCTGTTAAACGTTGTAAAATAAAACCTTCGCCACCAAAGAAACCTGCACCTAAACGCTTGGTAAAAGCCACCTCTATTTCAATGCCTTTTGCAGCCGCCAGGAAACCATCTTTCTGACACATAAACTGCCCGTTGTGTTGCGTTAAATCTATAGGAATAATTTTCCCCGGATAAGGTGCCGCGAAAGCCACTTTTCTTTTTCCGTTGTTGCCGGCATTTTGAAAGTTGGAAATGAAAAAACTTTCTCCGGTAAACATTCTTTTAAACCCTTTCAGAATACCGCCTCCGGTAGAAGTATCCATTTTAATATCATCTTCCATATACATCATGGTGCCCACTTCGGCACGCACGCCTTCCTGCGGGTCTAATTCAATTTCAAGCGTTTGTAAATCATCACCATAAATCGTGTAATCAATAATATCTGCTGCCATAATCTTAGAATTAATTGTTTGAGTTTTGGTTTTTGAATTTTAAATAAAAGGTTTTTTATTTCTTCGGAACAAAAATAACAAGCGGACGGTTAAATGCGTGTTATTCACGAATGCTTAACATATTTTAGTGTTTCAGTGATTATCTTTGTAACCAATAAAAATAATTTTATAACCAAAACTCAAATATTTTATTATGGCATTAGTAGGAAAAAAAGCGCCTCTTTTCAGTGAAGGCGCAGTAATTAACGGAGAAGAAATTGTTGACGGCTTCTCATTACAACAGTATTTAGGACAGAAGCACGTTGTGTTTTTCTTCTACCCTTTAGATTTCACTTTTGTGTGCCCAACCGAAATTCTGGCTTTTCAGGAAAAATTAGCTGAATTTGAAAAACTGAACACCGCTGTAGTAGGTTGTTCGGTAGATTCTACCCACACACACTGGGCATGGCTGAACACGCCAAAAGATAAAGGCGGTATTCAAGGTGTTACATATCCTTTGGTAGCAGATTTATCTAAAACCATTGCAATGAACTTTGGCGTTTTAGCAGGCGAATACGATTTTGATGATGAAGGCAACCAGACTTTTGTGGGTGCTCCTTTGGCTTACAGAGGTTTGTTCTTAATCGATAAAGAAGGTGTGGTGCGCCATGAACTGGTTAACGATTTGCCTTTAGGCAGAAACGTTGAAGAAGCGTTGCGCGTAGTGCGTGCTTTACAATTCAATGAAAAGTTTGGCGAGGTGTGCCCTGCTAACTGGGATGAAGGCAAAGAAGGCTTAACGGCTACACACGAAGGTGTTGCTGAATATTTAGCTGCTCACTAATTATTTATTAGTTTGAATAAAACAAAAAGGCTTCGCAACGTGCGAAGCCTTTTTTATTTTGACAATGTGTGCACACTATCTTACATCTACCAATTCAATATCGAAAATCATTACCTCATTAACAGGAATACCTTGTGGCGGGCTGCTGCCATAAGCCAGTTTTGAAGGAATTAACAAAGTGCCTTTTCCGCCTTCTCTGAAATATTGCAAGCCTTCGGTCCAGCCTTTTATAACACCGCTTAGCCTGAAGCTTATAGTTTCGCTGCCTGTAGTTTCATCAAATACCGTATTGTCTAAAAAATATCCTTTATACCTTACTTCAACTATTGAAGAGGCAATGGGCTTATTGCCGGTTCCTTCCTGAGTAATAATGTAATGTAAGCCCGATTCGGTTTTTTCCGCGGTAAGATTATTATCAACTAAATACTGCTCAATTTTCGCGATATCTTCTTTCAGTTGCTTATCGTCAGATTTTTTACAAGCATTCAGAATAAATAATAAAACAATAAGTGAGTAAATTTTTAAAGCCTTCATCAGTATATATTTTGTGTGGCACAAAAATCAGAAAAAAATAACAGAGTGGTTATGCGGCATAACTTGTAAGGAAAAGGTTTGTTCTGAGTATTTACGAGTTAGCACCAATTTTAGTACGATTCATCATCACGGCATTTCCGCCTGATTTTTAACAATCGGGAAATTTTTTCTCAAAAAAAATTGCGAAACCGAAAAGTTGCACATATATTTGCAACCGATTAGTTTCTTAAATATAAGGCAGACAAAATGAGAAGAGATATTTTTCAGGCAATCGCAGACCCGACAAGACGGGCAATTATTGCACTTATCGCATTACAGGCAATGACACCAAACGCTATTGCCGAACATTTTGACACAACACGACAAGCAGTTTCTAAACATCTGCGCATTTTGACAGAATGCGAACTGATAACACAGGAATACAAAGGCAGAGAAATTTATTATCAGCTTGAAATTGACAAAATGAAAGAAATAGATAAATGGCTGGAACAGTTCCGTAAAATTTGGGAAACAAGATTTAATCAATTAGATGATTTATTGGCAAAACTAAAATAATGCCACAAAGACACGAAGACACAAATAAAAAAAGAATATGGAATACAAAGAACTTACTTCCGAAGAAGAGCAAATAGGTAAAGCTATTGTAAATGCTGCATACAAAATCCATATAGAACTTGGAGCAGGCTTGTTGGAGAAAGTATATGAGGTCTGCATGGCTCACGAATTAAGAAAAGCCGGATTTGATGTTAAGCGTCAGATAGATATTCCTATTGTTTATGACGGAATACAGTTTGATGAAGGATTGAGGTTGGATTTGCTTGTGAACGATAAAGTTATCTGCGAACTGAAAGCCGTTGAATTAGTAAATCCGGTTTGGGAAGCCCAAATCATCAGTCATTTAAAACTTACGGGATTAAATCTGGGTTATCTCATTAATTTCAATGTGCCTCTGATTAAAAATGGGATAAGAAGATTTAGAAAATAATATAGCCACGAAGTCACAAAGAAAAACTTAGATCCTTTGTGCCTTCGTGGCGAAAAATAAAAAACAGAAAAAATGAGTACAACAAAAATCACAGTAGAAATAAATGTTTCAGCAGATTTGCAAAAAGTTTGGGATTGTTACACGCAACCCGAACATATTACGAAGTGGAATTTTGCAAGCGATGATTGGCAATGTCCAAGTGCAACAAACGACTTGCGTACAGGCGGAAAATACAG
>CAYSGX010000361.1:0-3635 GCA_964430605.1 uncultured Chitinophagaceae bacterium | reverse complement strand
TGGGGGCACTATGGCGGCCTGATGATTAGAATGGCTTGGCATGCTGCGGGAACTTACAGAGTTGCCGATGGCCGTGGTGGAAGCAATACAGGAAACCAGCGTTTTGCTCCGCTCAACAGTTGGCCCGACAATGCCAGTCTGGATAAAGCGCGCAGGTTATTGTGGCCCATCAAGAAAAAATATGGTAACAAAATTTCATGGGCAGATTTGTACATCCTTGCCGGCAATATGGCTTACGAATCCATGGGCTTCAAAACATTTGGCTTTGCAGGAGGCCGTGAAGATATTTGGCATCCCGAAAAAGACATTAACTGGGGAACGGAAAAAGAATGGCTTGCACCAACCAAAAACAGATATACAAATGATGCTGACCGCAATTCACTTGAAAACCCTTTAGCTGCCGTTCAAATGGGTTTAATATACGTAAACCCCGAAGGTGTGGACGGAAACCCCGACCCATTGAGAACCGCTCAGGATGTTCGCATGACTTTTAAACGCATGGCGATGAACGATGAAGAAACCGTAGCGTTAACAGCCGGAGGTCATACAGTTGGTAAGGCACACGGAAACGGTGATGCATCAAAATTAGGCGAAAGCCCCGAAGGAGCGCATGTTCATGAACAGGGTTTTGGCTGGATGAACCCTAAAGGAAAAGGAAACGCTGAAGATACTGTTACAAGCGGTCTGGAAGGCGCTTGGACAACCACGCCCGACAGATGGAACCACACTTATTTTCACCTTTTACTAAACCATGAATGGGAATTGAAAAAAAGCCCTGCCGGGGCATGGCAATGGGAACCGGTTAACATTAAAGAAGAAGACAAGCCTTTTGATGCACATATAGCCAATGTCCGCAGAAATCCGATTATGACAGATGCCGACATGGCAATGAAAATGGACCCTGCGTACCGCAAAATATCAGAACGTTTTCACAAAGACCCGGAATACTTTGCCGATGTTTTTGCAAGAGCATGGTTCAAACTTACGCACCGTGATTTGGGACCAAAAAGCCGTTACCTTGGTGCCGATGCTCCCAAAGAAGACCTGATTTGGCAAGACCCGGTTCCGGCTGTTGATTACACGCTTTCTGATGCTGAAATTGAAAACCTAAAAGCAACACTTCTGAACAGTGGCTTATCAAAAAGCGAACTTATCACTACCGCCTGGGACAGCGCAAGAACCTTCCGTTGCTCGGATTACAGAGGCGGTGCTAATGGTGCCCGTATTCGCCTCGCCCCTCAAAAAGACTGGGAAGGAAACGAACCGGAAAGACTTCAAAAAGTATTGAATAAATTATCTGAAATTCAAGCCGGTTTAACTAAAAAGGTAAGCATAGCAGATTTAATTGTTTTGGGCGGAAGTGCAGCCGTTGAAAAAGCAGCGCAGGAAGCAGGTGTAAACATCAAAGTTCCTTTTAATCCCGGTCGTGGAGATGCCACAGCAGAAATGACTGATGCGGAATCGTTTGAAGTGCTTGAACCTATACACGATGGTTTCAGAAACTGGCTCAAAAAAGACTATGCGGTGCAACCCGAAGAGCTGCTTTTGGACAGAACTCAACTTATGGGCTTGACTGCTCCTGAAATGACAGTATTAACAGGCGGAATGCGTGTGTTGGGAACAAATCATGGCGCAAGCAAACATGGTGTGTTTACAGACAAAGAAGGAGTGCTAAGCAATGATTTCTTTGTTAACCTTACCGATATGAACTACTCATGGAAACCTGTTTCTAAAAACCTTTACAACATAGTTGACAGAAAAACCGGACAAACCAAATGGACTGCTACAAGAATAGATTTGGTTTTCGGCTCAAATTCTATTCTGCGAGCCTATGCGGAATTTTACGCGCAAGACGACAACAAAGAAAAGTTTGTTAAAGATTTTGTAAACGCTTGGGTAAAAGTGATGAATGCCGACCGTTTCGATTTGAAATAGCCTGATGCTTCCTGAAAAGTCATCCCCCTTACCACTCCCGAAACAAGTTCGGGATTTCCGCTTTGCTATAACTTCGCAATCGCACTATGCTACCCGCAAGGGGGACAGGTTCAGCACATCCTATTTCAGTTAAATGCAAAACTGTTTAAGGTTTGGGAAAGCCGTGTCCCCCTTTGAAGGGGGCAAGGGGGATGATTTACCTGCAACAAAGCATTGACAAGGATTCCAATACTATTTCTTGGTCTCTTGAGGTCTATTTTTAACCCCGGCACAATTTATTAGACAGTACTTTTTTGGGTAGTAGGAAATCATTTTTCATTAGTAGAAATTCATTTCTGACTGGTGGAAAATCATTTTTCACCAGCAGAACTTCTTCCTTGACTGGTAGAAACCATTTTTCATTAGTAGAACTTCTTCCCTGACTAGTGGAAAACCATTTTTCACCAGTAGAACTTCTTCTTTGACTAGTAGGAAACCATTTTTCATTAGTAGAACTTCTTCCCTGACTAGTAGGAAATCATTTTTCACTGGTAGAATTTCTCCCTGACTGGTAGGAAACCATTTTTCATTAATAGAACTTCTTCTCTGACTAGTAGGAAACCATTTTTCATTAGTAGAAATTTATTTCTGACTGCGCAAGAAGTATGAGTTACAAAGCGAAAAGTATAAATGACAAAGAGAGTTTTCGATGACAACATGAAAACTCCCTTTAAGATTTTTGCCTTACTCCCAACTTTTAAGGCTGCCCCCATACAAATGCGCTACAACCAATTTCATCACGTTGATATTTTAAATCGCCAAAGCGTAATAAAGCAAGGCTATACCGCTAATTTTGAAAAAAATAATGTCGGTGAAAAAGATACCTGTCGCTTGTTGGCTAATGCTTGCGTTTTTTTTAAATGCTTGCCAAAACAATACTTCAACCGAAAGTAACAAAAAGGTTTTCAGATATAACCAGCCTTCGGGCATCACTTCGTTAGACCCTGCTTTCGCCCGGGACCAGGCCAATATATGGGCAGTGCATCAGTTGTATAATGGATTGGTTCAGTTCGACAAGCAATTAAACATTGTGCCTTGTATCGCAAAGCGGTGGCATATTTCTGAAGACGGGCTTACCTACACTTTTCATTTGCGTAATGATGTGAATTTTATTGACCACGAAATTTTTCCAAACGGAAAAGGAAGAACAGTAACCGCGCATGATGTTGCGTATTCTTTCAGCAGAATTATTGATGCTGAAACCGCCTCGCCCGGTGCCTGGGTTTTTAACGGAAAAGTAAGCGGGCAGAAACCTTTTGAGGCATTAGACGACACCACATTCATACTAAGATTACAAACTGCTTTCAGGCCTATGTTAAGTATTCTTTCTATGGAATATACTTATGTGGTTGCAAAAGAAGCGGTAGCGAAATACGGCAAAGATTTCAGAAACAACCCAGTGGGAACGGGCGCCTTTAAGCTGAAAATATGGAAAGAAGGCAACGTAATGATACTGGTGAAAAACGAAAACTATTTCGAACAAAACAATGAAGGCAAGCCATTACCCTATTTAGACGGGGTGAAAATATCTTTCATTGAAAGTAAAGAAACACAGTACCTGAAATTTCTTCAGGGCGAAATAGATTTTATGAGCGGCCTTGACAAAAGCTATATCAACGAGCTGCTGACACCCGATGGCAATTTAAAGCCAAAGCACCATG
>CAYSGX010000360.1:0-3651 GCA_964430605.1 uncultured Chitinophagaceae bacterium | reverse complement strand
TCTTACCGAAGGAAAAGATATTCGCATGAGCGGACAGGACGTGAAGCGCGGCACATTTTCGCATCGCCATGCAGTGTTGCGCGATGAAACCAATGATGTTTCTTACAACAGATTAAGCGCACTGGCAGAAGGTCAGGGTAAATTCAGAATATTTAATTCATTGCTTTCAGAATTTGCCGTGTTGGGTTTTGAATATGGCTATTCATGGGCATCGCCACAATCGTTGGTTATATGGGAAGCGCAGTTTGGCGATTTTGCCAATGGCGCACAAACCATTATTGACCAGTTTATCGCTTCGGGAGAATCGAAATGGCAGCGCATGAGCGGCTTGGTAATGTTGTTGCCACACGGCTACGAAGGACAAGGTCCTGAACATTCAAGCGCACGTTTGGAAAGGTTTTTACAATTAGCTTCGGAGTATAATATTGTAGTGGCGAATATCACTACGCCTGCCAATTTCTTTCATGCCTTAAGAAGACAATTAGCATGGCAATTCAGAAAACCGTTAATCATCATGTCGCCAAAATCGCTGTTGCGCCACCCCGAATGTGTTTCAGATGCGGCTGAATTTACAAAAGGCGGTTTCAGAGAAATTATTGATGATGCAATGACTTCAAAGAATGCTGCTAAAGTGAAACGAGTGTTGTTGTGTTCAGGTAAAATATATTACGACCTGCTTGAAAAACAACGTACCGATAAAAGAACCGATGTAGCCATTGTGCGCTTAGAGCAAATTTATCCTTTAGCGCAAAACCAGTTAGATACTATAATTAAGCAGTATAGTAAAGCCGAATTTTGCTGGGTGCAGGAAGAGCCTGCCAATATGGGTTCGTGGCATTATATACTTTCTGAATTTTACGGTAAGCTGAATTTAAAAGTATTTGCAAGAAAAGCAAGCGCATCGCCCGCAACAGGATACAGCAAGGCGCACGGAAAAGAACAGGCGGCTATTGTGGAGCAGGCTTTTAATCTGAATTAATTTTCTTTGTTATTGTTACTTTAGTACTATGAACGAATTGCTAACCAGAATAACTTCCAATCCTGCTCAGTGCGGAGGAAAACCCTGCATAAGAGGTATGAGAATACGTGTAGTAGATATTCTTGAAATGCTTGCATCGGGCATGAGCAGCGATGAAATTTTGTCAGACTATCCTTATCTCGAACAAGATGATATTACGGCAAGCCTTATTTATGCTTCACGCAGAGTAAATCATCCTATATTAAAAGCAGCCTGATGGAGATTTGGGTAGATGCGCAATTACCACCCGTTGTTGCTTCATTTATTAATCGGGAACTGGGCATTAAGTGCAGGCATGTTTTTGATTTCAAATTTCATACTGCCTCTGATGCGGAAATATTTATAAAGGCAAAAGAAACAGGTGATGTAGCTATTATGACAAAAGATGAAGATTTTACTTTTTTACTGGAAAATAAAGCTGCTCCTCCGAAAATAATCTGGCTCACAGTTGGAAATTGTTCTAATGCTGTTCTGAAAGATATTCTCAGAAAAAGTTTGAACGATGCTTTGGAATTACTTAAAACAAACGACTTAGTAGAAATATCAGCCTGATGAAAATTGATTTTTAAAACTAAATTTGTTCATTAAATACATCTTTATACCCCAAATAAAAGTATCCATGTCTAAAACATTAGAAGTAAAAGTGCCCGCAGTAGGCGAATCCATTTCGCAGGTAACCATAGCAAAATGGTTGGTTAAAGAAGGCGACTATATAAATCGCGACCAGGTGATTGCCGAATTGGAGTCTGACAAAGCTACATTTGAACTGAATGCCGAGGCAGCAGGTACCATTACATTTGTTGCACAGGAAGGCGATGATGTAGCGGTAGGTGCGGTAATCTGCAAAATAGACACTTCTGCCGAAGCCCCTGATCAGGCAACAGTTCCCGAAAAAGCAAAAACAGAAGTAAAAGCCGAGCCTGCAAAAGTTGAAACACCAAAAACGGAAACAAAAGTTGAATCCGCAAAAGCTACTTATGCCACAGGCACACCTTCGCCTGCCGCAGCAAAATTACTGACTGATAATGGGTTGAGCGCAACACAACTGAAAGGCACAGGTAAAGACGGCAGAGTAACCAAAGAAGACGTGCAGAACGCACTGAAAAACGGCTTGCCTTTAGAAAAGCCAACCGTATTTGGAGGTTTCAGCAGAGAAGTGAAAAAGGAAAAAATGAGTAACCTGCGCAAGACTATTGCCCGCAGATTAGTTGTTGCTAAAAATGAAACTGCCATGCTTACCACTTTCAATGAAGTAGATATGACTAGCGTAATGGCAACACGCAACCAGTATAAAGACAAGTTCAAAGAAAAATATGGTATCAATTTAGGCTTTATGAGTTTCTTCACTCGTGCCTGCACCATTGCTTTAACGGAGTTTCCCCGCGTAAACGGCATCATTGAAAACGAGCATATTATTCAACACGATTATTGCGATGTAGGTATAGCCGTATCAACTGATAAAGGTTTGGTAGTACCTGTAATTCGCAATGCAGAATCAATGTCTTTGGCACAAATAGAAATGAGCATTGGCGAAGTAGCTAAAAAAGCACGTGATGGTAAATTAAGCCTCGATGAAATGACAGGAGGAACATTTACCATCAGTAATGGAGGAGTTTTCGGTTCGTTAATGTCAACACCTATTCTGAACCAGCCACAATCTGCTATTTTGGGTATGCACAAAACACAAGAGCGACCTGTGGCAATCAACGGTCAGGTAGTAATTCGCCCCATGATGTATTTGGCATTGAGCTACGACCACAGAATTATTGACGGTAAAGAATCGGTAAGTTTCTTGGTAAGGGTAAAACAACTGTTGGAAAACCCTGCATTGATGCTGTATGGCGAAGACCCTGTGAAAATTTTAATCGGGCTTTAATATTGCTGAAAAAATATTCAATTAAATAATTAAAGGCTTTGCAAGTTGCAAAGCCTTTTTTATAAAACCGCTTGTATGAAAAAATTGCTGTTTATTTTTTTCTTAATTCCCGTAATGCTTTTCAGCCAAACAAAAAATGTAACGCTGAAAACTCATACCGATAAAGAATATAGTATTCAGTACCCTTCCAATTGGGAATTGAATTCCGAAGGCAAAATGACTACAAGTTTTGTGTTGTTTGCCCCACTCGAATCGGCACAAGACAAGTTTAAAGAAAATATCAATTTAATTATTCAGGATTTAAGCGGATATAATATAGACTTAGATGCCTATACCGCCATTTCAGAACAACAACTAAAAAATGCGGTTGTCAATTTCAGGCTAATTGAAAGCAAGCAAATAAAAAACGAAAAAGATACTTATCACCATATTATTTATGAGGGCGAACAAGCCGGTTTTAAATTGTATTTCCAACAACAATACCGGGTAAAAAATAATAAAGCCTATGTGCTTACATACACCGCAGAACTACAAAGCGTAAAGCAATTCAGCGAAGTGTCATCTAAAATTTTAAACTCTTTTCAATTAAAGTAGTTTCTTTTTTGCTGAAATATTTCAATTACGAACAGGTATAAAATTGAAAAGCCATAATTTTGCAAATCAATTAAACAGAAAATAATTTCAAGCACATGTCTAAATACGATGTAACTATTATTGGTTCGGGTCCCGGTGGTTATGTAGCCGCTATTCGTTGTTC
>CAYSGX010000359.1:1514-3652 GCA_964430605.1 uncultured Chitinophagaceae bacterium | reverse complement strand
GGCACAATGCCCCATGTGCAAAGCTTCTGCCGAAGCATCTTTAAAAGGTGGCAGTAACGTTGCCAAAGGCTTAAATAAAGGCATTTTGTATTTACTCGCTATGCCTTATTTACTCTTCACCGTAATTTTCTTCATGTGGTATAAAAACTATAGGAAGAAAGTGGTGGTGGGGTAGTTCATTATCTGTAGCGATGGGTTTTAAACCACAAGTATTCGAAACACAAAAATTCGAGTTTTTTCTTTGCGGACTTTAGTCCGCTTTTGAAAATAAAAAGTCCTTTTGTCAAAAAAAGCAGCGGGTTTTAACCCGTTGCAAAAGAGCAAATTCAAGGTTTCGAACAATAATGGCTTTAAACCCATCGCTACAGATAAGGGGTTACACATCCCGTCATTTATACAAAAAATCATTGAGCAATTATTCTTTCACTAAATTCTCCCAGCTAAATTCCTTTTGTTTAAACGGATTGGCGAATGCCTCGTTTTTAATAATATTCGAATCGGTAAAGAGTTGCAGCAATTCTTCAAAATGCTCTTTGTCGAAACGGGTAAAAGTATTCGGAATAGAGTCTAAACCTAAATGTTTATTTACTTTATGAAGCTGATTGATGTTTTTATCGTAATGGTTAAATATTTCTTTCGCTGTTTTAAATCGTCCATCGTGCATATAAGGGGCAGTACTTAAAACATTAATCAGTGTAGGCACTTTAAATAATTCAGTCTGGTTTTTATCTGTCATATTATTGGCCATAAATTCACCACCTGCCGATTCCATTGTGTGGCATGGCGTACACATCTTTCCCAACCTTAAATAAGAACCTGTTAAGGTGGCGAGCTTTAATTCTTCTTCGGCTTTAATGGTATCGGCATAAATAAAAAACGCTGCGGGCTGCAAAGAATCAGGTAGTGAAGGGCCTTTGGTAACAATGCTTCTTACAAACTGTGCCAAAGCTTTCGAAAGGGTAGTGATACTAATCGTTTCTTCGGGAAAGGCTTTTGCAAAAAGCGTTGGGTAATATTGATGCGCTTTCAGTTCCCGGATTAACAGCACACTGTCTTTTGCCATTTCTTTAGCATTGCTGATAGGGTGCTGCATCAACGCTTCTAAACTTTTCTCCCTGCCGTCCCAAAAAAAATCTTTGCTCCAGGCCATGTTCACCAGCGACATACTGTTGCGGTCTATGGTGTCGCCATGAGTGCCAACAGCAAGTTTTTTTCCATCGGTAAAGGAAAGGGCTTGTATATGACAGCTTCCACACGATTGTTTGTCATTTCCCGAAAGCATGGTATCGTAAAACAATAATCGGCCAAGTGTAACCCCTTGCACCGTTTGCGGATTATCAGCCGGAATTTCGGGAGCTTCCATTTTATCGGCATCGTATATTAAAGGTGCCGCATCGGGCTGGTATTTATCTGCAATAAAGGCAGTAAACAATACAATGATAAACAGCAGCGATATGACGGTTATTTTTTGCAAGGGCGGCAATATGGATTTTCTTTGGGCGGAATCTTTTTTCTGATAGTAAATATAATATCAATAGGGGCAATAAATGGTTATTGCTACAGATATACAATTTTAATCGCTCTTAGGAATCTTAGCGTAACGTATTCCGAAGGACAGATAAGCAGGATTTTAAATCCTGTTTTATCTAAAGTTCGACATGCCCTGCGGAACATGTTAATAGTGGGATAAGTTGAAATAGCCTTTAGTCTATTCCCTCAAAAAAATCTTTAACTGAAACCTTTAGGGCTTTACTGAGTTTTCTTAAAGTAAGCGATGTGGGATTTGTTCGCCCTTTCTCAATTCTGATAAGATTTGATTTTTCCAAATCATATTCATACCACAAATCAATTTGCTTAATTCCCTTTTCTTTTCTGATTCTGGAAATGTTCTTACCAAGAGCAATTAAGAACTGTTTGTCGGTCATAAAGAATGTGATTCTTTACAATGTTCTTGACCTCTTGACAATAGAAAGGTGTCATATTTGACACCTTAATAATTTTCTATTACATTTGCATTGGAATACATTTTTATTATTGATAAAATTCGTCTTATGGAAGTGTTACACGAAGACCAAAGAATCCAGCAACAGTTTGATTTTGCAACACTGGATTTGAAAGCAAGCAGATTTGTTGAAGCA
>CAYSGX010000359.1:0-1504 GCA_964430605.1 uncultured Chitinophagaceae bacterium | reverse complement strand
GCAGAGATAAAGTATCAAAAGTTAATAGAAGTAACTAATCATTATGCTGCCTGGTGTGGATTAGGATTGGCAAAAATGGGAGTGGTAATGTATGGGAAAAATACTATGTCAGAAATAGAATTTTGTTTTAATAAAGCGAAAAAAATAAATCCTGATAGTTCTCATCAGATAGAACTCATATTCATAAGTAATTCATTACAACTACTTAAAAGTTTTTATCAGGCATATATAGATAACCATGAAAACATTACAAATCAATATTACAATCTTGTAGCTGGTATTGGTGTAGCTATGATAGGTGCTATAAAGGCAAATAACAAGAATTCAACTTTTATAGGACAGTTATCGGGATTAGGAATGTTTACAGGGGGATCTGCAATAATTAATCAAGCATTTAATTCTCAGCAAAATCTTAAATCTGCAAACATTAGAATTAAGGAAGTTATTCAAGATATTTATAATAGCACAAATAGAATAGTTACTTCAGATATGACATTATTGAATCAATATAATGAAGAGTTCAATAAGATTGAAAGTAGTTTTAAAGAAGAATTAGCTGTAAAGCAAGAATCCGAAGTATGGTATAATAAAGGAATATTGTTAACCTTTTTACTTATCTTTTTTTGGCCAATTGGCATATATGGACTTTACAAGAAGGGTTCAATCACAAAGAATACTGCAATAACAATAGCTACAATATTAACAATACTAGGTCTTGTCGTGATGATTCTTGACAAAATTAAATAGTTTTTCATATTCCTTTTTCCCGATCGGAATTTATAAATCCGAAGACTTATCACAGATTTTCAATCCGATTATGATAAAGTTACCGTATGGCTTTCACCTAATATTTTTTCAACAACCCTGAAAAAATCTTTTGCCCGTATCTTTGCGGGCATGAATATTTTATCGCTGCAAAACATCAGCAAAAGTTTTGAAAACTATCAGGCGAATAAAGACATTTCGTTTGAAGTGCCTGCGGGAAGCATCTTTGGCATTCTGGGGCCGAATGGTGCGGGCAAAACCACCATGATTCGCGTTATTACCAATATCATTGGTGCTGATTCAGGAACGATTTTGTTTAATGGCGAACCGTTGCAGTCTAAGCATCAGGAGCAGATTGGCTATATGCCTGAAGAGCGAGGGCTATATAAAAAAATGGCGGTAGGCGAGCATTTAATTTATTTGGCAAGGCTGAAAAATCTTTCTTCTAAAGAAGCCAAAAGCAGAATTGATTATTGGGTGCAAAAGTTTCAGATTGAAACATGGTGGAACAAAAAAATCGAAGAGCTTTCCAAAGGTATGCAACAGAAAGTGCAGTTTATTGCCACCATTTTGCACGACCCTAAACTGTTGATTTTAGACGAGCCGTTTTCAGGCTTAGACCCTTTAAACAGCCAGATTATTCAGGAAGAAATTTTTGAGTTGCAGAAGCAGGGCACAACCATTCTGTTTTCTACACACCGCATGGAACAGGTAGAAGAAATCTGCGAAGAAATTGTGC
>CAYSGX010000358.1:0-3656 GCA_964430605.1 uncultured Chitinophagaceae bacterium | reverse complement strand
TGTTGTAATGAATCATTGTTTGGCTTGGTGGTGTTTTGGTAATTTTAGTGTGTGTAAGGTAGCAATTATTGAGGTTTCAGAAATAAAAAAGGAACAAAATGTTTTTGATGACAGATTGTTCCTTTCAGGTATTTTTCAGCGTGAAATTAATTTTTAGAATAGTAATAGCTTTCTTTGCCTTCTTCAAGTATCAGCCCCAATATTTTATTGGTTCTCATGTTTACCAATACTTTTTTATTGTGCGCTTTGTCTTCAAAGGTTATTTCTGATGAAGGCTCAAATACCGATTCATTTTCTTCGTCAACTCTTTTCATTCTTACTTTGCCATCTACAATAGACAGGTTAAGTTCCCTGCCAAATTTATTTTTATAAAGGCCATTCAGTTCGGCAATATTTTTTTCGTTGATAGCGCCATCGGTTGTTTTTAAAGGGAATTGAGACAACTTAGAAAGGCTTCTGCCCCAATGCACGCCCGCTTCCTTATTGCCGGTTCTCACCATCACCGTGTTGTTTTCAGGGTTTACATATACTACCTGCCCTCTGAAACCGACCGCGAAAAAATCGTTTTTATTGAAAACATTTTCTAACGGGTAGGTATCTAACCAAAAACAGTGTGAGTATTTGGGCGAACGGCCTTCTATAGTATCGCGGACCTGGGTGGCTTTTACCCACGATTCGGGTATTATTTGCCTGCCATTCCACTTGCCTTCGTTCATATACAACATGCCATATTTTGCCAAATCGATAGGGCGCACCGACAAGCCGCCATATTGTTTTGCCGAACCGTTTTTATCGGTAGAAACCAACGCATCATGTTCCATGCCCAGTGGTTTCCAAATTTTTTCTTCCAGATATTCAGCAAATTTTTTACCTGTAGCACGTTCAACACACATGCCTAATATTTGTGTAGTCATAGAAGAGTATTGAAAGCGGGTGCCGGGCTCATAGCGCATTTTTAATTTTTCGCAACGTGCCTCCTGGTCTTTAGCATAATAAAACCAAAGCAGCCTTGCCAGGTCTCTGAAATCTTTTTCATTAACGCCCGAAGTCATTTGCAGCAAATGGTTAATGGTAATTTTATCTCTTCCTTTTTCTTTAAATGCCGGAACAAAATCGCTTACCGGCTGATTGATGTCTTTTATAAAGCCTTCTTCAATAGCAATGGCAGTAAGTGTTGCGGCAAATGCTTTGGTAACTGAAAAAACGGTTTGAATGCTATCGGCAGTGAAGCCGTTGAAATAGTTTTCATATAAAACCGAATCGTTTCTGATAATAATAAGTGCATTGGTACCCGTTTCTTCTAAAAACTTTTCGGGTGTGGCATATTCGTAATACTTATCGTCTTTATTGCCCATTGCCCACAAAAACTCATCGGGCAGGCTAACATTTAAATTGGTTCTTGGAAATACAAAAGGGTTTTCTGATTTCTGTACAGTTTGTGTATCAAACAGTTTGTAATCGGTAATGTTGGGTACGTTGTGCCTTAGCGCTGTGCAACTGGTAAACGATAGATAAAAAAGGGCTAATGCCCACACATAATGGCGCTTCATAATTCAATTATTTTTCAGGGAACATAAACAAAGACATTTATGAGGTTCAATTAGTTGCATGGCAAATCAAATTATTATTCTTATAAGATGATTTACGTAGAAGATTTGTAAAAGTTTCTTTACCTATTGCAAAAATGAATATGCCCGCAAGAAGTAAAAGCTGTGGCACAACAACCGTGAAGCAGCTTATTTTTTCTGAAACTGCTGTTCTTTCTTGAAATTTACAGGCTTAGGAGTTGGCGCATTGCCATCGCCCAATGAAGCAGTTTTAATTTTCGCTACATACTGCCACTTGCCTTTTTTCCATTTATAACCTGAATAACTGCCATCGGGCAAGAAAGTAAATTGTAAATCAGCTAATCGCTCTTCAGGAGCAATAAGGTGATCTATAATTATCATTTTTTCTTCTTCATTATAATTTAAAGACACTGTGGCATCTTTTCTAAACTGCATTACAAAGCGATGCAAATACCCGTCTTTACCGGGCGCTTGAATTAGCGGGGCGCCAAACATGGGTTTGCCTTTTTCAAACCACAATACTTCAATCAGTTTCTTATTGCTCCACAAATCATTGCCATCAAAGCCAAACAGAAAATAATAAGTTTGTTTTTTCACTTTCTTCTCAACAATATTATAATACAAAGCGCCTATCCATTCATTATTGTTTAACACTAAATCAGTAAGTTTTGTGTTTTCTTTAACCAATAGTGAATCTGTATAATCAAGCAATGGAAACAACTCTAATTTCTCAGGATTGTTTTTTTGAATAGCGCCATAGTAACGGTAGCTGCCGTTGTCTCTCGATAGTTGCCAGGTAAATATTCTGAAAGAATTATCGGGTGCATTAATAATTGAAATATAACCGCGTAACGAATCAAACGGATAATTATAGGAGCCTTTCAGTTTTAATGCGTCAACCAATTCGGGAATAAAAGCTACAACTGCCGCTACTCTGTTTTTTTCAATAGTATCTAATTGAATATCAGATGCCAGAGCCGTTAAAGTTTTTTCTTTTTCTGAAAAGCTTTGCGCCTGTGTTAGTTGTGTAACAAGCAATGCAATTGCGACAATAATTCCTGCTTTTTTCATAACGCAAAAGTATAAACTCTAAAGCGATAGTTTTTATTGCTTCTTCGGAAAATATATGTTGTCATTCCGAGAATTCCATCTCGTGTGAGTGATACCTGTTGGATATGACAAAAGCAGTTTTTTGAACGTTCTACGGAATATTGAAAAATTTCAAAATAGGTCTCACCCCATTGAAGTATATAACAACACCTCAATCAATGCGCACCCCTCTCCCGGGGGGAGAGGGGACGGGGTGAGGCAGCAAGAACAAAGAGTTAAGGTAATCAGAAAAGCCCCTGAGATACACCAAACGTTGCAAAAATTAACCTAAAATAAATTTATGAACCGTATAAAATTTAGCATTAATGCAATAATACTGCACAATTCTTCTTATTTTCACTCTATACGTTTATGTTAATATGAAAAAATGAGAAAATGAAAAAAGCTATCCTGTCGTTAATTACATTTGTAGTTACTATGCAATTTTCATTTGCGCAATGTTTAATTAATCCAAACCACACAACACCACTGTTTTATCCTGACAGCAGCCAGATACCCTGTATTGAACAAGGTGTGCCTTATAACTTCGATTTGCAGGTAAGATGTTATGGTGATACTATGTCAGGAGTTATAATGGAGTGGTTTCGGATAGATAGCATCACTAATCTTCCCACAGGTATTACGTGGAGCATGAACGTTCCTGTCGGAAACCCTGCAAACACTTTAAATACCGCTGAAAATGGCTGTATCAATTTTTCGGGTGTTACTAACAGTTTCGCTACTAACTATGAATTGCAGGTGTATGTCTGCGTAAAACTTAGTTTATCCCCAAGTCCTTTGTGTGGCGATTTAGAAGATTTAGCAAATACACTGATATCATTAGACCCAGGTTCGGGTGACTATCTTGACCAAAAAATAAAATTTAATGTAATTAGCCCCGGAGGTATTTGCGCAGTGGGTACAGGAAGTAGCGCTGTTATAAACGGCAAAGTATATTTCGATGAAAATAATAATGGCGTATATGATGGTAATGATGTG
>CAYSGX010000357.1:0-3664 GCA_964430605.1 uncultured Chitinophagaceae bacterium | reverse complement strand
GTTGTAGCCAATATCTAACCAGCCCAAGCTGTTTACATGATAGTTCCAATAAGAACGCACAACGGCTTGCCCATCGGTATAAGTATTGGGTGAGGCGCCATGATGAATTACTACATGAGAAGCGTTGATATAGGTAACTCCGTAAGTGGCATTTACATTATTACATGGAGCCGAACCGCCACACCACGATGAGCGCGCTATCATTGCAGGAAAAGGCACACAGCTACGGCTGCCCTGTTGCAATAATGTTCCTTCGGGCGTTGAAGACGCGTTTATGTTGCCGTCAAATACATCAACCAATATTTTATTTGCCGTTGCAGGAAGCAAAAAACTAATTTCTAATGCTACATGGCTTTCAGCATCTATGGTAAACAGGGCATCAGTCCAGTAATAACCTGTGGGTGTTTGTTCGGGTGTAAACTCTGCTTCTGCCTGCAACCATTCTGTCCAGTTGCCTGCGGAAGTTTTAGTACGATAATTTATGGCAAGTTGGTTGATTTCAGCTATTGGTTGAGCAATATCCCATGCCATACCAAAACACGAAAAAGGCGCATCGGGTTGCAACTGAAAACGATAAGTATTATCGGGTGTCAGTGATTGCCATGCGAAACGTTGCGAGGGTGTGCCTCTTGTTATGGTTTGGTCAGTAATGGTTGCGGGGGGTACTGTCATTTCAGCATAAATATTTTTTTGGCTGAAAAGGAACAAGCAAAATAATATGCCGAGTGTTTTTTTAACTGCTGAAAGATAATTCATACACAAGTTTGGTTTTGTTGCTTGCTGAAAGTTATTGAAAACTTTTTGAACTGTTTTTTACTTGCCGAAAGTTATCTTTTAAATTTTTGCGAATAAATTATACTTTTGCTACAATTAAAAAGCAAACTATGTCAAAAAAATGCAACAAGTTTAAGTTTTTATCTTTTTTAATTGTTATGATAATGTTTTTTAGTGCATGTAAAACATACAATTACGAAGCATTAAAATACTCGTCAGATAAAAATATACCTATTGATAAACCGTTAAAAATAGTTATTGAAAAAGAAGAAATTACCGAAGCTTATAAGCTAAATATTATCTACGTGAATACATATGGTGGCGCAGGGGCAGTTCAAACAAATGAAAGGAAAGAACTAGTTGAAGAATCAATAAAAAACATCAAATCATTTGCTAATAAATTTGAGGCAAATAAAGAAGAAAAACCACATGCGTTTTTAAGAATCACGATTAATGATTACGAAGAAAAAGCGAATATCATGTATTCTGCCCTAAATGGCTTTTTTATAATGACTCCCATGTTGTTCGGATGCCCTATTATGACAGGGAAATCAAAAATAAAATTAGTTGCGGGATTGTACGATAATAATAAAAAGTTGATAAAGGAGTATGATATCATAGGAAAAGGCAAAGTAAGAGTAGGTGGATATGGGGCTTATAAAAGTAAAAGTGCCAGCAAGGTTATGAATATCAAAGGAGTGAACAATGCTTTAAGTAAATTAGAAGATAGTTTAATTAACGATGCTGCTTTAATAAATGAAAAGTTATCCAATGCAAAACCAATTACATCCTCTTTTTTAGGGAGATTTGAAAAAACAGATGACGATGATTCTGATGGTGTAAAAAATTCAATTAAGGGAGGAACCGGATTTGTAATATCTGAAACAGGATATGTCGTGACTAATTTTCACGTAATTAACAAGTCAAATAAAATTGAATTGAGTTTTAATATAGATAGTTCTTTTGTTACTTATGACGCCAAGGTTGTTGCAACAGATCAAGCCAACGATATTGCAATACTTAAAATTGATGATAATAAATTTACAGGTTTTGATAAAGTACCTTATGTTTTATCTGATGACTATTCAGTGGGAGAGAAGGTATTTACTATAGGGTACCCTCAGCCTGAATTAATGGGTACGGATTTTAAATATACGAGTGGAGAGATAAACTCATTGACAGGAATAGAAAACAATGTTTCAATGATGCAAATTTCAGCACCTATTCAACCAGGTAACAGTGGCGGTCCTTTATTTAATGAGAAGGGGGATGTTGTTGGAATTACCACTAGCACATTAAATCCTTTCTACACCGCAAAATATGGCAATTCAATTCCACAGAATGTTAATTATGCAGTAAAGTCTGATTATGTAAAACCAATCGTAAAACAATACATAGATAAGACTACTAATCAAATTGCTGAAAAGAGTACTAAAGAAAAAGTAGCAATCTTAAATAGATATACTTGTTTAATAAGAATTTATTGATTTTCATTGAAAGTATTGTTTATCAATAAAAAATGAAGTTTCTCCCACTGGAGTGTCCGCTACGACATCTTTTAAACCTGCTCTTTGAAACATTCCAACGGGAATCTACTTTGTGAAGGCTTTGTGTTACAAATAATTATTCCACAAAGGCACACTAAGAAGCACAAAGTTTCACGAAGCGTAAAAAAAACAGAGGCTTAAAAGTTAATGGCTACACCTAAAAACTGATAACTCACTTATAGCCAACAATCTCAATAAACATTGATTTCCCGAAGGTGCCATTTATATAAATAGCATTTCTGATAAATTAAACTTACCTTTGCACAACTTTCCTCAAAAAAGACAGTGGCTTCACTATAAGCATAGATAAGAGTTATAATTATTAAGTACATATTCAAAAATCAGTTTTCAAGACATTTATGGCAGAAGGATTCAAAGCGTTAGGTATATCAGAAAAAACGCTTAAAGCATTAGAAAAAAAAGGTTTTACATCACCGTCACCCATTCAGGAACGTGTTATTCCTATATTATTGGCAGGCGACAGAGATGTAATTGGGCAGGCACAAACCGGAACAGGTAAAACGGCCGCATTCTCTATTCCCTTAATAGAAAAATTAGAAGAAAACGCCCCGCATTTGCAGGCATTAATATTAGCGCCCACCAGAGAGCTGGCATTGCAGGTTTGCACCGAAATCATTTCTTTAAAAGGGCATGACAACCGTTTGCGTGTAGAAGCGTTTTATGGCGGGCAATCTATCAACGAGCAAATCAACAAATTGAGGCGTGGCGTTGACATTGCCGTGGGTACGCCCGGAAGAATTTTAGATTTAATAGAGCGTAAGTTTTTAAAGCTGCGCAATGTGCAATATGTGGTTTTAGACGAGGCCGATGAAATGTTGAACATGGGCTTTCTGGAAGATGTAGAAAACATTTTAGAAGAAGTGCATGGCGATAAGCAAATGTTGCTTTTCTCGGCTACCATGCCCGACAGAATTAAGCAAATTGCCAACCGCTTTATGAAAAATCCCGAATTTATTTCGGTGAAAAAAGAGCAGTTAACTACCGAAATGGTGAAGCAAACTTACTATGCTATACCTAACAAATCTAAGTTTGAAGCGCTTTGCAGAATTATAGATACCGAAGAGAAATTTTACGGTTTGGTATTTTGCAACACTAAAGCCGAAACCGATGATGTTACCCGTTGGTTAATAGAGCGCAACTATGATGCCGATGCGCTACATGGCGACATTGCACAGCAGCAGCGCGAAAAAATTCTGAAAAGATTTAAGTCGAGGCAAATAAAAGTATTGGTAGCTACCGATGTGGCCGCAAGAGGTATTGATGTGCAGGATGTAACACACGTTATCAATTACAATTTGCCCGAAGATGTTGAAAATTACACA
>CAYSGX010000356.1:0-3665 GCA_964430605.1 uncultured Chitinophagaceae bacterium | reverse complement strand
GCAAACCGCCAATCTCCTCTTCAGAAACAGTATGCATACCGTAAATTTCTGTAGGATTAACTTCGTAAACTTGTTGATCATAAATATCAAGATCTTCAAGTTCATCAGACTCTTCTTGTGAAAAATAAGGAATATTATGAACAGAGTATAGAAAACGTTGTCTTAATCCATTTAAATCTAAATATCCTGTTCCAATTTCTTTCAAAGCAATAACGTCATCCTTATCATTTCTATCCCCTACTGTCATAGAAATTTCACGAGCTCTACGAGCTGCTAAAAGAACAAGTTCAAAACGATCATGAACTATATTTAAACAATCTTCAACGGTAATACGCGCCATTTTTATTTATATGAAACAAACATCCTTGGATTATTATACAGCATCAAAACACAAAAAACTATCAACCAGCATTAAGTTTTTTCTGAATATCATTCATTTTGGCTACAAATGCATCTTTATCCTTTTCAGTCATTCTCTGTAACAAAGAGTTATCTATCTTTATGTTCAAATTTTTAGATTCCCATTGCTCTTCTTTTTTTAACAATTTTTCAATATAAGGTTTAAACTTATCTGTCGCACTAAAAATACTCACCATAAGTTTATGTTTTGTTTTTTTATCAGGAATTGCGCCCTTTAAAACATTTTGTCCAGCTATATATAAATCTTCTGGCAACTGACTCAAAACCAACAGTTCAAATAATTTATCTTTCTCAACATCAGTTAATTTTCTCTTATCAACATCATCACTCTTTTTTCCTTGATGCAAAGCTTCTTGATCTCTTCTATGTTGCTCTTCTGCTTTTTGTTTTCTCAACTCATCCAAACGTTTAATATGTGCAGTGTGCGAAGCTCTTTGTTTGTCTTCATATATTCTCACAAATTCTTTCTCTTCTTCAGTAAGCGGTGTTTCTTTAACCTTCAATCCTTGGTATCGATCTGCATCTTCCAACTTTTTATTATCAACATCATTATTAAAGCCAGCATCTTCTTTTTTTACCTCACTAGCACTTGAACGACTTCTAGCCGCTGCTTCTTTGGCTAACTGTTGTTTTATTTTTTCTTGCTCTCTTTTTACGCGCTCTTCACTCGCTCTTTTTTCAGCTTCTTCTTGCTGTTTCAAAAACTCTCTTCTTAATTTTGTTTTTTCTACTAATTTTTTTCTATAAGCTTGATCATTTGCTCGATTACCAAAAAAAGTGCTTTCTTTTATCCAATAAGCTTCATACGATTCACAAGATAATTTATAAGATTCACACAATGTCTTGTCTTCAAGAGAAAGCTCTTGCTTATCTTGTTGTAAAATTTCTTCTCTAAACTTAAGCATTTGATATAAAGATTTAATTACTTGATATTTTTCATGACTGATTCCTGCATCTTGAGTCTGTTCAATAACTAACGCCCATAATAACATTTTATCTCTCCTTAATAATACTTTACTGTTTTCACTAATTCACTTTTCTTTTTATGATTACAGAATATAAATCTTATCATACCTTTCCATACTACATGTCTTCCAAAAATTAATTTAGCATTAACAAAATTTGGAAATTTATCTAAAATATGAAGCGTATAGTTATCTGTATTCAAAATTAATAACTCATCATCGTTATTATTTGAATTAAGGTTAATATTCCCTTGTATTATTCCTTGTATCGACCAATTATGATTAATGTTATACTCCGCCCCAAAGTTAAATGTAACAAAAAATTTAGAATATAAAGAATTAATATAAAACCCAAAATTTGTTTGGCGCGGATTATATGAACATGCTAAGGGAAAAAGAGAAGTTTGCTCATTAACTGTTTGCGATCTAGCAATCAAACATAATTCTCCTCCTATACCTGCAAATATATTTTTATACTTTGGCATAAATCTTATCCCTAAAGTTGTAGGGATAAGATAACGATTACTTATTTCAAAAGATCCTTCCAACAATCCTTCCCATTGATTAACTTTAGAAAATATAAATTTTTTCCCACATGTATAATGAAGGAAAAATCCCAATTCATTATTATTTTTATTTTTGAAATCGTTATCTATCTGTTCAATAACGTCTTGAGCTGTTTTACCATTTTTAGTTATTTTTCTTGTTTTTTTATATGTTAAAACATAATCCTCTACTAATTCGTTAGATTTATGCTGTGATAAATACATTTTATGGGTCTGGTGAACTTTAGCAACAGAAATGGTAGGCTAAAGCATGAAACAGACAAGGCAAAACAAGTATTACAAACGTTCCCATATTTCAGAGAAGAAAACTCGAGAAATAATCAGATGTTTTAGTAATGATTTTAACGCATTAGAAGCGCATAAAATTACAGGTATATCATATAGAACATGTAAGGTTATTTATGCAAAATTGCGAATACATATAGCAAAATTTTGCATAATCAATACCTGTTTAGAAGGTGAGTTTGAACTAGACGAATCCTATTTTGGAGCCCAAAGAGTGAGAGGGAAAAGAGGCAGAGGAGCAGCAGGAAAAACACCAGTATTTGGTATATTAAAACGTGATGAAAATGTTTATGTAGAGATTGTAAAAAACTGTAGTAAAGAGTCTCTAACCCCTATAATACAAGGGAAAATACTAGAAGGATCTACTGTGTATACAGATGGTTGGAAGGCTTATGATGGTCTTGTATTAAATGGGTATGATCACTACAGAATCTTCCATTCTCATAATGAATTTGCTCGGGGTAAAAACCATGTTAATGGCATTGAATCATTCTGGTCTTTTGCTAAAAGACGTCTGGCTCAATTTAATGGGTTATCTTCTAAAACTTTTTACTTGCATCTTAAAGAATGTGAGTTTAGATTTAATTATAGGAAGAAAAATATTTACTCTTTTCTTCTTCGATCTTTAAGAATTAATCCTCTCTAAAGTTCACCAGACCCTTATAAAATATAAGAACAGAACTAAGTTGCTCCTTTTTATTTGGCTGTGCCGATAATTCCGCTATTGTTTTTCCCTTAAAAATCTCTTCTAAATATATCAAAATCTCAGGGTTTTTAATGTTAATTGTATACGCGTCTTCTTTCTTAAAAACTTCGATCTCATTTACGTCATATCTCCATCCTGTTATCGTAAAATCGAATGAATCATAAGTGGCTATATTATTACTCTCTTTATCAAGTGTGGTTTTATTTCTCAACTGATTTACCTTTTCTTTTATTGTTTTTATTCTTGACGCTTCTATTGTTAGATCTTTAACAGCGCGACCATGTTGTTGCATTCCTGTTTGAACTGTACTGTTAACTAAAATATGTTCTACAATCTTTTGAATCTTTTCAAAAGAGTCTAAATCAGTATCCTGTAAAACACTTTTAATATTAACGTTATAAGTATTATCCACGTTTTTTACAACACTCATAAAAGATAACTCTAACTCCACTAAATCACGATTTTTATAATATTCAAGCAATTTGTTTAGTTGTGATACATTAATTTCATTTGAAAACTTTAACTTTTTTATGATTAACTCTTCTAAAAGCTTTTCTATATTATTATCCAAGCTAATATACAATGTAACTGTATCATTGTTCCTTACAATCCAAAAACTAGGGTTAATGACTAACTCTTGTATTTCAGAATTTGTTTTGTAATATCTGGATATTTGTAGTAAGGATTCTTCACTCCAATCTTGATCATCAAAAGTTAATCTTG
>CAYSGX010000355.1:0-3683 GCA_964430605.1 uncultured Chitinophagaceae bacterium | reverse complement strand
CTCAAGATAATATAATCTTGCTTCTTCCCAGCTTTCAAAATATTTATCAGGCGCGAAATCGGGATGTGATTCCGGAAGGGTTGCATTCAGCCAAGTATAATTTGTCTGGAAATGCAGAGGTTTAAAAGGGGCAGGGTTTCTGTCGTAATCCATAAAATCATTTCCAAGGCACAATACTACAATTACCATATCAGGTAACAATTCAGAAATATAACGCCTGGCAATCAGCTTATACTGTAACGGGTCTGTGCCACCTACCCCGAAATTTAATGCGCTGAAATTTTGATTTTGGTCAGTTAAATCCACAAACGACTTATCTATCGGAGATGCACAGCATCCTTCGGTATATGAATCGCCAATAAACATAATCACTTTTGATGTTTTTTTCAACGAGTCCACTGCCTGTTTCGTAAACTCATGCTTAGAGCGAAAACCTTCTTTATTGATAACATACCCGGGCAGATCGTGATTACCAACCAATTTATTTATTCCCAAGCTGTCAGCATAAGTTTGTGGCTGCAGCTCTAAATCATATTCTATTTCCCTACCATGAATAGTTATCTCATAGTATTTTTTATAATCAATAACATGAGTGAAAAGCAATTCGAAAAATAAAAATAAGAAGCCAAGGAGTAATCCTTTAAAGAAATACTCTTTATTCAAGATTTTTGTTTTGTACATAAAGTACGCTGCCACAACTGAAATGAAGAGAATAACAGAGTTATGCCAATATAAAATCCTGATGAAGATAAACGCCAGAACAAAGTGGTTTTCATAGTATTTTTTTATATCCGAAAGAGGAAAACTAACTGCGTTAGAAATAAAGATTTTGTCAGTATTTAAAACTTCTGTTATTAAATAGCTCGCTAATGATTCTCCAAGCAGCAAAAGAATGCTGACAATAAGAAAAGATCCTATTAGTATCATTATATTTTTTATCATTTATTATAAGATTACGTTTATTACATAATGAAAATTAATCAGTTTATTTTAGCATGTACCTGTATAAGACTATCTAAAAAATCGGCATATTTTGAATGTCCCGAATTATTAAAGTGCCCATCTGTTTTTTTCAAGACATAGTCTTCTATTGAAACATTTTTTATTACATGAACCTTTTGTTCTCTAAACATTGTTTCTAGATTAAAATGTCGAACTGATTTATTCAGCCCCGGCTTATCCGGAATTACAGCTACTATATATTCTATGTCTGATTCGTGGCACAAATTACCAATCTGAATTAGCCTTTCTTCGGACAACTCAGGATTAGGAGGAAGAATCAGTTTCGACTCTCCCCCGATTATCGTTTTATCATCCTCAAAACGAAATCCCAAATATTTTTCCAAAACAGTATAGAACATCGTTGTTAATACTGTGCTCGATAGTAAATTACCATAAAAATTATTTTCATTTACAAACGTCATTTTATAAAAAAACTCGTATGCTGAAATTGCATTTTTGAAGTATTCTCCATTTATCTCTCCCTGTATCCAACTGGCGTTAGTCGGAAAAAAATGCTTTTGATATGGTTTAGAAATCCTGTTACTTGTCATAATATCATTGCCCATATAGAAATTTACAATAGCAATATCAGGGTTTAATTCCGTTATATACTTTTGGGCAATTTGAAAATAATTTTCAGGGTCATTTGTTGGAAAAGAAGGGTTGAATACGGCATATCCTTTTGTCAATAAAATATCAGCAAATGATGCATATACCGGTTTTGCTGACATTCCGTAGGTAAATGAATCCCCGATGAGCAACACTTTAATTTTTGAAGAGTTGTAATTTTTGAAATCAATAGACTTAAACCCCATATTGTTTATTGGATTAGATGCGTAACGCGAAACAGCGCTGTCAACATCATCCCACAAATCAATCCTCTGTATTTTCGTCAGATATTTTTCAAAATGATGGGCTTTAATATCTTTTTCATATAATGCTCCAAAATCATTTAATAATAACCATGAACAATAATCAAAATTATTGTTTGCAGATAAAAAGGAGTCCAATGATTCGGAGCTAGATAGTTGTTGTGCTGATTGAATCAACGAATTTATCTTTTCAGAATGTTCCTTAGAAAAATGAAGTATTCCTCTCTCATCCCATAAATATTCTTCGTACTCTATTAAAGTATCCACTTTATTGAAAAAAACGGGGACATTTTTATAGCCCGGCTTAAATCCTGCGCTTCGTAATCCTGTCTCCGCCAAAAGTAAAGTAACTACAACTGAAACAAAGAAAAGGGCAGATGTTTTTTTATCGTGTTGTAATGTGATTATTTTAAATATTCCGAAAGCATTAGACAATATTGCTGTTATTGAGATGACAATAAAAATCCAGACACTGTTCTGCCCTGTCAGTATAAGCAGAGAATGAAATCTTGGATATAATTCTTTTACCATTTTCGGCTCTAACCGAGCCATATACCACGCATGCCCCACTATAAACAGGACAGCAACAAACATCATGTTGAGCAACAGTAGGTAAAGAATTGGTTTTAGAGGTGGTTTCATTTAGTATTACACTTTAAATTCTTCTAACAACTCAGTTGAATATTTTTTAAAAACACCTCTTTCCCTCCTTGTTTTAAAGAATCTTGTATGGCTTCTAATATAAAAGATACTTTCAATGCCTCTACCGATGAAGATAACGGCACTGTTTTATTAATTATGGATTGATATAAGTCGTCAATCATTACAGCTAAAGGTTCTTTAGTTTGAAATTTAGGCACAACAATTTCTCCCAATCTATAATCTATCATAAATTGTTCTTTTTTGTTAAAATCTAATCTATAGTCATATATTTTAACCTTATCAGTAGGCTCTATGTCATTGTAAACTACCATTTTTTTATCTCCTCCTACTAACATCTGTCTGATTTTGACAGGGGATGTCCACGAACAATTTATGTGAACTATTTTCTTATTCTTGTATCTCATCGTAATATATGCCATATTTTCAACATTATTATTTGTATGGCAAATTCCATCAGCCCGTACGCTTTCAGGTAAGTCCCCGATAAGATAATTAATAATAGCAACATCGTGAGATGCTAAATCCCATACTACATTAACTTCCGATTGAAATATACCTAAATTAATTCTGACACTATCTATATAATTAATATTGCCCAATTTTCCGGCATCTATTAATTCCTTTAATTTCCTTACTGCACCGTTATATAAAAATGTGTAGTCAACCATTAATAGTTTATTGACATCTTTAGCAATTTGATACAAGTTGTACAGTTTTTTATAAGACGAACAGGCAGGCTTTTCCAATAGAACATGTTTTTTCTGTTCCAAAGCATATTTGGCTAATCTATAATGTTCATCAACAGAAGTGGCGATAATAATCACATGTATATTTGAATTTATTATTAATTCTTCGACATTTTCGAAAATTTCAACTTGCCCGTATAGTTCTTTAGCGGTTTGTAGCTTTTTTCTGTTTTTATCAGCTATCCCCCATAGATTCAATTCAGGGTGAACATGTACATTTCTGGCTAAATTAGGTCCCCAATAACCAAAACCAATAATTCCAACATTTATCATTTTTATTTTTTTCGATGGCTATATAACAATTTCCTAAAATGAGATTATTTACGAAACACTTGCTAAAACACAGGCTTTAACTGTTTACTTTTCTACTTTGAAGTTACCCAAAAACAACATATCCATA
>CAYSGX010000354.1:0-3727 GCA_964430605.1 uncultured Chitinophagaceae bacterium | reverse complement strand
CGATGGTGATAATGTTGAGATGCTTTTTAGCTGCTGAAATATGTTTTGAAAGTCCGTTTACACCTGCCTGACTTGCAAAAGCGGAAATACCTGTGAATGTATGAAAGTCCTTGTCCGCAAAGAATTTGATTAGTTGTTTACCAACGGAATGTTCCGATGCTGCTTCAAATCCTTGTCCTAAAAGTGTAATATTCATATTTCAATTCAATGATAAATTTTCAACAAATGTAAGAATAAAGCGTTGGGAAGTCGCTGTCCAAGTTGTCCGAAAAAGGCGATTCAAAGGTTGTCAGTTTGATGTCAGCATGGTCGCCAAAGGGTTTCCAGTAACAGCTTAATTGATAACACTCCAAGAGTTTCCGCCCTCAATTGCTTTTCTCAATCGCCATGCAACAGGGTAATAATTATTAATTCTATGCCGGTTGGCTTTTATAAAACCCAGCGGAATGCCTTTAAACTGAACGGTGTTCCAACCCTGAGCGGCATCTGATTCAAATGTATCTTTTCTCAAAAATTTCAGCGCGGTTTCAGCATCTGATTCAACACTGCTGAAATGCTTTTTATTGAATGCCGTTGAAAAAGCCAGGTCGGGCTGTGGAATAATATCCTGGTGTTTTACCTGTGCACCAACAGTGCCAAACATTTTTACATAAAGCGATTGCAACAGCAGGTTAAACTCGTCAATTTTATTATTGCCGAAAAAATGAAAATTTTCTTTATGCTGAATCCATTCATATTTTCCGGGCTGCAACAATAAATTATCTAATGCTTTTCTTTCTTTGGCTGCAACAATATTCAGCTTGTTTTTTACTTTTCCGGTAGCGCTTTTTTCTTCGGAAGTTTTCTGCAACACCGTTATAAAAAAACCTTCGCCTTTTACTTTATGCGGAAAACAATGCAGCCCGAAAAATTCATTTTGCACCATGCCCCAATCGGCATTATACTGAATTTCAACCGGTGTTAAATCATGTTCTTTTATAAGCGCGGCAATTTGATTTTCGTTTTCTTCAGGATTATAAGTGCAAGTGCTGTAAATAATATATCCATTGGGTTTCAGCGAAGGCAACACATCGGCAACAATTCGTTTTTGCCGTGCGGCACACAATTGTAAATTAGCTTCGCTCCACTCGTTTACCGCTTCGGGTTCTTTTCTGAACAAGCCTTCGCCACTGCAAGGCGCATCAATTAAAATGCAATCGAAAAAATGATTCAGCTTCTGAAAATCTTGCGGGTCGTTTTGAGTAACCACTACATTGGGGTTTCCCCAGCGCGCTAAATTTTCTCTCGGCAAACTGTTTCTTGCAGCAATAACTTCATTGGCAACAAGCAAGCTGTTTTCAGCAAGTAAAGAACTTAGCAACGTGCTTTTGCCACCGGGCGCGGCACATAAATCAAGCACATTCAAATTTTCAGGCTGCGGAAAAAGTTGTTTAAAAACATGCTCAACCAACATGGAACTTGCCTCCTGCACATAGTATGCCCCGCCATGCCATAACGGGTCGAAAACAAACGCGGGCCGCTCTTTTAGGTAATAGCCTGAACGCGCCCAGGCTATTTTTTCATAAGGCAGCGCGGCTTCAATTTTCTGTGTGTTTATTCTGATGCTTACGGGTGCAGATTGTTGTAGTGCCTCTAAAAATAAAGTCGCTTCCTGTTGCAGTTGTCGCGTTATTCTGTTTACAAAAAGTTCGGGAAGCATGGGCAATTATTTTGAAATATGATGAAGCTGCATCCAGTTGCGCAACAAAGTCAATCCATCGGGTGTGAGTATCGATTCAGGATGAAACTGCAAGCCATACAAAGGCAATGTTTCATGCTTTATTGCCATGGGGATGTTATCGTTGGTAGTGGCAATTATTTGTAACGGAGTTTTTGCTAATTCAGTAAGATATAAAGAATGATACCGCATGGCCTCAAACGGGTTATTGATATGCTGAAAAAGCGCATCGTTATTATGCTGAATGACAGAGGTTTTCCCATGCACAGGATAATCAGATTGCATTAATTGTGCGCCAAAAAACATACCCAATGCCTGATGCCCCAGACAAATGCCAAGCATGGGGATTTTGTTGTGAAACTGCGCTATCATATTCATGGTAATGCCGGCTTCATGAGGTGTTTTCGGCCCGGGAGAAATAATAATGCCTTGCGGGTTTAGCTTTTCAATTCCGGCACAGGAAATTTCATCGTTTCTATACACCACCACTTCGCTGTGCAACTGCAACAGGTAATCATACAAATTGTAGGTAAACGAGTCGTAGTTGTCTAAAAGCAGCAGCATGATTTTTTGCCAACTTTATATTTAAGCAGGCTCGGTCAGAAATTTTTTGAGTGAATCGAAAACACCTTGAAAATAAGGCAGCATATCGCCAAAGAAATCGAAAGTGGCAGGCGCTAATTTTACCAGATGGCTGTAAGTATTTGATGATGCTTTCAGGCTTTCGGGAAACAGATTCATTTGGTTAAACAACCAAATTAACACGCTGAAAACTACCGACAATACCAGGCACCACAATGCCGCCCCTAACAAACGATTGAAGAAACCCAACTGAATTTCCTGTGCTACATTTTCTATCAGTTTAGAAATCATTCTTATGGCAAAGATGGTAATGAACAGTAATAATACCAGTGAAATAAAAGGCAGCAAGTTGGTTTTCCAGCCAAAAGATTCGCGCAAAAAAACCGACATATTATGGCTCAGTTTTACCGAAACCAAAATGCCTAAAAACAAAGCCGCAACGCCAAACAAAGTTTCAATAATTCCTTTTTTGAAACCCTGCCACACGCCAATGCCTAAAAAAATAAGATACACAATATCTATTGCCATGTGCTATTGCAATAATTGTTTCACCATTTCAGAAATCGCTTTGTTATCGGCTTTGCCCGCCAGCCTTTTTGCGGCAGCCATTACCTTGCCCATGTCTTTAGGTTCTTTGGCGCCCACTTCGGCAATAATAGCTTCAATTTCTTTTTTCAATATTTCGGGGCTTAGTTGCTCGGGTAAAAACTGCTCTAATACCACAATTTCTTCCCGCTCTTTCTCGGCTAAATCTTCACGGTTTTGCTCAACAAAAATCGAGAGGGAATCTTTGCGCTGTTTCAGCAACTTATTAATGAGTTGTATTTCCTGTTCGGCAGTTAAAGCGCCTGTTGCGCCTTTCTCTGTTTGGGCTAAAATAATTGCCGATTTTACGGCTCTTAGCCCTCGCAAGGCTCCCTGGTTTTTTTCTACCATAGCCTTTTTCATCAGTTCCATCACTTTTGCTTCTAAACTCATAACCTGAATATTTTCTGCAAATTTAGGGAATTAACGTATCGTTAAGTATTTATTGTTTTCATAAAGAAATAGACGATTTAAGAGCCGCATTTGAATTTGTTTAATTGTGATGCAGATAAAAGAAAAAAAGGCTTCCGTGTGAGGGAAGCCTTGTAGTAATTGTTAAATGCCTAATAGATTACAAATCTATTTTTATCTGTAGTTCGACATGCCCTGCGGAAGATATCGAACAGAGGGCTAAAGAGATAACATGTCCCCATGAACGTAATTTTGATAATACATATGATTACCACGAAACCCTACAATGCCCCATAAAACTAAGAGGAAAAATCCTGCTGTTGCGACACTTAAAGCAATAACAATTATCCCCATCATGTAACATTTTTTATAGATTAACCATAATCTTTAAAATAAAAAAGCCCACCAATTCCAAGTTCCTTTATATTCTCC
>CAYSGX010000353.1:0-3733 GCA_964430605.1 uncultured Chitinophagaceae bacterium | reverse complement strand
CCTGGGTTTAAAAGAAAAAGTATAATAAGACAATTTAAAGATTTCGGACACCTTTATTTTGAAAACCTTGAGGGTTTAGAGTATGCACATTTTCCGAAGCGGTCTGTTACTTCAAAATAGCGGCAATACCCGGCAATTCTTTTCCTTCAAAATATTCTAACAATGCACCGCCACCGGTAGAAACATAACTTACCTTATCGGCCAGTCCGAATTTATTTACCGCTGCAACAGAATCGCCACCACCCACTAAACTGAAAGCGCCATTTGATGTAGCCTCGGCAACTGCTTCAGCGATAGCTTTGGTGCCGTGCGAAAAATTATCAAACTCAAATACACCCATCGGGCCATTCCACAAAATTGTTTTTGAATTTAAAATGGTTTCTCTGAAACAATTAACGGCTTTATGGCCAATATCCAAACCCATTAAACCGACAGGAATATTCATGTTGTAGGCATGGTCTTTTTTTGCATCGGCAGCAAAATTATCGGCAGTCATTGAGTCTTCGGGCAATAATAACTGCACGCCTTTTGTTTTGGCTTTATCCAGTAATTGCAGCGCCAGTTCAAGTTTATCTTCTTCTACTAAAGATTTGCCCACATTACCGCCCATTGCCTTAAAAAAAGTATAAGACATGCCCCCGCCAATAATAATATTATCGGCTCTATTCAGAAGATTTTCAATCAGCAATATTTTATCGGAAACTTTAGCGCCACCCAATATGGCGGTAAAAGGTTTGTTATCGCTATTCAATACTTTATTGGCATTGCTCACTTCGGCATCCATCAGGTAGCCAAACAATTTGTTTCCGGCTGAAAAATAATTGGCAACAATAGTAGTAGAAGCATGGGCGCGGTGAGCAGTGCCAAAGGCATCGTTTACATATACATTGCCGTGCCGCGACAATTTTTCCGCAAACGCTTCACCGCCTTTTTCTTCTTCTTTATAAAAGCGTGTGTTTTCCAGCAGCAGCACTTCGCCTGCCTGTAAATTATTGCTTTGCCGGAAAGCCTCATCGCTAATGCAATCGCTTACAAATTTCACTGCTGTGCCTAATAATTCTGAAGTTGTTTTTACAACATTACGCAGTGTATGTTTTTCATAATTCACGCTGCCATCTTCATTTAGTTTTTTCAACGGGCGGCCTAAGTGGCTCATCAATACCACACTGCCCCCATCGCTCAATATTTTTTTTATGGTAGGAATCTCGGCACGAATGCGGCTGTCATCGGTAACATTAAATTGCTTGTCTAAAGGCACATTAAAATCTACTCTTACTAATGCGCGTTTTCCTTCAAAGTTAAATTGGTTAATATTCATGGCTTTGTTTTTCAGGTTTCATTTGTAGCAGTCGAAATCATAATTTGTTGCTGCCCTAATTTTTTTTTGCAAGTATAAAACAATCGGTAAACTTTTGCTGAATGAATTGTGAAAATATATAAGACCTCTTCGGAAAATAGCATTCTGCACTTGACGAGCGTTTGTCATGCTGACGATAGGAAGCATCTCTATATCCTCGTCCTGAAAGATGCTTCCGAAGTTTATGCTGAGGAACGAAATATCAGCATGACATCGTTACTAAATAGTTCATGTGTAATTTAAAGAAAACAATATTTGACTTAGCTCCATCAATAAGCTATATTCGTGTCCGGTTTAAACAGTTCTTATGAAAAAACTTTACTTTCTCTCTTTACTTACAGCAGGATTTTATGTGGCAAATGCTCAAAACGTTGGTATTGGCACTACTAATCCTGAAACTAAACTTCAGGTAGAAGGCGCTTTAAGTTTAAAGCCTTCGAGCGGCACAGCAAGTGCAGGCAATATAGCAATACCTGCCGATGTATCAGTTTTCAGAATAGCCGATGATGCTGTTAACACAGCTATCACTGTTACGGCTACTTCGCCCAAAGAGGGGCAAACACTTACCATCTATAATTCAGATGCCAACACGGCAACATTCTACGGCAACGCCATTGTACCCAATAGCGGTGTAATATCTTGTCTTTATGTTAATGGCGCGTGGCGTTTGGTAAGCGATAACAGTGCCAGCGGAAACAATTTTATTAAAAACCAGACAGGTGCACAGTCAGGAGCTAATTTTAATATCAGCGGTAATGGTACTATTGGCGGCAACTTAAATACTACAGGTACTGCCACCATTGCAGGCGCTACCAATTTGAATGGTGGTGTAACAGTAAATGGTGCTGCCAATATCAATACATCGGGCAGCAGCGTAACCAACATAGGTACAGGAAGTAACAGTGGTGCAGTTACCCTGGGTAACAGCGCCAATAATGTAAACCTGCCTAAATTAAACGCGTCATCAATCGTACGCACCGATGCTTCAAAAAATCTTACCACCGGAGCGGTAAATCTGAATAGCGCTGATGTTACAGGCACTTTGCCCGTAGGAAATTTACCCAGCCTAAATGGAGATGTTACAGGCGCAATTAACAGCAACACCATTGCCAATAATGCGGTGAATAGCGCTAAAATCGCAGATGGCAGTATTATGAATGCAGACATCAACGCTGCGGCAGCTATTGAAAGAACTAAAATTGCCAATGGCGCTGCCAATCATGTGGTCATCAACAATGCTTCCGGCACATTAAGTTCTGAAGCGCAGTTAGCTGTGAGCAGGGGAGGCACCGGGCTTTCTGCATTGGGCAGTGCCAATCAGGTTCTAGGCGTAAACAACGCTGGCACAGCCGCAGAATACAAAACAGTGTCCGGCACAACCAATAGAGTTTCAGTTACACATGCAGCAAACAGTGTTACACTCACTACTCCGCAAGATATTCACACGGCAGCCAGTCCAACTTTTGCAGGCGCAACTTTCAGCGGATTAAGTACTTCATCTGCTGTTTATACCGATGCTTCAAAAAATTTGACTTCAACCATACCCAACAATGGTACATTAGGATATTGGACACGTAACAACGCCAACGGCAGATTGTATAACACCACTTTAACTGACAATGTAGGCATTGGCATTGCCGCTGCCGCCCACAAGCTACATGTTGAGGGAGGAAGCGGATTTTTTTCTACCAGCACAAATGCTCATCCTTTTACTATTGGCAGAAGCTATAAAACCTCCAACCACGAAGAAATCAGAATTGGCATAGATGATGCCAATACCTATGTACATTACATTAACGATGAGGGTGCCAGCAAACTTCATTTCCGGTTGCAAAATACAGACACCGAATCGCCTTCAACACCATCACTTGCAAATGATAACACCATTCTTACGCTACACAGCACGGCAACCAACGGAGGTATGGTTGGAATAGGGCAGCAAACCCCTTCACAGAAATTAGATGTGAACGGAGTAATTACGGCTGTAAGCGGCTACAGGGTAAATAATGCGGTTGCTGCAATCGGCAGCTACCTGCGAGGTAATGGAACCAACTTTGTGGCTTCCACCATTCAGGCTACCGATATTCCCGACTTGGGGAGTACTTACATTAGAAATCAAACCTCATTGCAAAGCGGTGCTGACTTTAACATCAGCGGAGCAGGAACTTTTGGAAGCAGCAGCCCTCTTACATTTACCTCTATCGGCACAGGCACGTACAATCGCGCGGTGATATATCACAATGCAACAGATGGGTTAATGATTGAACGCGCTAGAACTACAGATGTTAATAACGGAACCATCACCGACTTTCAGATAAATCAACGTGGGGGAGGTACTCCTGCCTTGATGGTGAAAGGTAATGGCAATGTGGGCAT
>CAYSGX010000352.1:0-3754 GCA_964430605.1 uncultured Chitinophagaceae bacterium | reverse complement strand
GTTGTTCCCAGGTGATGCCATCGCCCCCGCCATACACGGCAATAGAGCTTACCGAAATGAAATAAGACAAGGCTTCTATTTGCTGGTCTATCTGCAATGCCAGTTCGCGTGTGGGCGCAATGATTAAGGTGTTGAGAAAATCGTTGTCTTTATTGGCGAGCTTGTTTAATACCGGCAAAAGGTAGGCGGCTGTTTTTCCGGTGCCGGTTTGGGCACAGGCAATTAAATCTTTATGCTGAAGAATTACCGGGATGGCTTGTTGCTGAATGGGTGTGGGCTGCTTAAAGCCCATAGACAATAAGCCGTCCATAAGGCTTTCGTTGAATTGGAAATCGTTGAATGTCAAAATGAAAAAAGTTTTTGCAAACCTAAGAAGGATTTAATGAAAAATGTTTTAGTAATTTTATAAGGAATAATTCCTAAAGCCATGTTTAAAGAAAATGCAACAGAAAAACTGATTGAGTATATTCAAACATTGCCTTTGAATGAGCAGAGAATTATTGCTGAAAGCATTGCGAAAAAGCATTCGGCAACCAAGAAAAAATCTGATAAAACCGCCAAAAAGAAAATAGAAGACTTTACCGCCTACACTAAAAAATTTATCGGCAGGTTGCCTAAAGACTATAAATTCAACAGAGAAGAAGCTAATGAAAGATAAAGACAAGGCTTTTATTGATACTAATATTTTGCTTTATAGCATTTATGGTAGCGCTTCGCAACAACAACAAATAAATGCTTTTCTCAGAAATCAATCCGCACTATCGGTCATCTCTACACAAGTATTGAAAGAATTTACTAATGTATGCTTGAAAAAGAAGATTCATAAAACAACAACCGAACTGAAACAGCATCTTACTCAATTCAAGCAAGTATTTACAGTTGTTGAAATCTCACTTAAAAATATTTTAAGTGCAATTGAAATAGGTGAACAGTATAAGTTTTCATTTTACGATAGCTTAATCATTGCCACTGCACTTGAAAACAAATGTAATATCCTGCTTAGCGAAGATTTACAGCACAATCAAATTATAAAGAAAAAACTGAAAATCGTTAATCCGTTTCAGTAATTTTTTCAGCGGAAACAAAAATGCCGGATTGTTCTAAGAACAATCCGGCATTAAAAATATTCAGGCTGAAATTATTTCAAGCCAAATTCTTTTTTCACTTTGGCTACGTAGTCTAATTTTTCCCAAGTGAATAATTCTACTTTTTTCTTCAGCACTTTTCCACCCTGACCAACAAAGGTTTTTTCTACTACTTCATTCTTTCTGCCCATATGCCCGTAAGCGGCCGTTTCAGCATAAATAGGGTTGCGCAATTTTAAACGCTGCTCAATAAAGTAAGGGCGCATGTCGAAAATCTTTTCAACTTTCTTCGCAATTTCACCATCGCTCAAAGCTACTTTAGCAGTGCCATAAGTATTTACAAAAATACCCATTGGCTGTGCCACACCAATAGCATAAGAAACCTGAATTAAAATTTCATCGGCAACACCTGCCGCTACTAAATTTTTAGCAATATGGCGGGTAGCATAAGCCGCAGAGCGGTCAACCTTTGAAGGGTCTTTACCACTGAAAGCGCCACCACCGTGCGCGCCTTTACCGCCATAAGTATCAACAATAATTTTTCTGCCTGTTAAACCTGTATCTCCATGTGGACCTCCAATTACAAACTTACCGGTTGGGTTAATATGATACTTGATTTTGTTGTTGAACAAGTGCGCATATTTTTTGTATTTCGCTTTTACGCGGGGAATCAAAATTTCAACAATATCTTTTTTAATTTTCGCCAACATTTTTCCTTCAGCATCAAAATCATCGTGCTGCGTTGAAACTACAATGGCATCAATTCTTACCGGCTGGTTGTTATCGTCATATTCTAAAGTAACCTGGCTTTTAGAATCAGGGCGCAAATATTTAATTTGCTTATTCTCTCTTCTCAAAGCAGCCAGCTCAATTAAAATTTTGTGCGACAAGTCTAAAGCCAAAGGCATATAATCTTCGGTTTCGTTGGTGGCATAGCCAAACATCATACCCTGATCGCCCGCGCCTTGTTCTTCTTTTTTCTTTTTATCTACGCCCTGATTAATATCGGAAGACTGCTCGTGAATGGCAGAGAAAATACCGCAAGAGTTGGCTTCAAACATATACTCGCTTTTGGTGTATCCGATTTTACGGATTACCTCACGGGCAATGTCTTGTACGTCTAAATAAGTTTTAGATTTCACTTCGCCTGCCAATACTACCTGTCCGGTAGTTACTAAGGTTTCGCAAGCTACTTTTGAATTAGGGTCGAAAGCCAGAAAGTGGTCAATCAACGCGTCAGAAATTTGGTCGGCAACTTTATCAGGATGTCCTTCAGAAACCGATTCAGAAGTAAATAAATAAGGCATAATTTTTTATTTGATTTTTAAATGATGCACAAAGATAAGTAACAGACTTTATTAGGCAATGTTATTTTGATTGTGCCGCTTGTTCAATGAGTTGCCAAAGTTGCGATGCAGTATTATCCCATGTAAATTTCTGATGCTGTACTTTCCCTTTTTCAATAAGACTATTACATAATTCATCACTTTGATAAAGCTGAATCATGGCATCACTGATTTCATCAATATTTTTTGGATTTACTATTATAGCGGCATCACCGGCCACTTCGGGCATTGATGAAGTGTTTGAAGTAATTACAGGCACATGGCATTTCATAGCTTCAATAACAGGAATACCAAAGCCTTCAAACAACGAAACATAGACCATCGCTTTGGCAGCGGCAATTACTTTAGATAAATCTTCGGTATTCAAATGCCCCGTAAAAACCACATCGCTTTTAAATTGCATTGTATTATATACTTCATCTATCTCTTGCATCATCCAGCCTTTGGCACCTGCAATTACTAATTTATGCTCAGCATTGGCCGCTTTTTTAAATGTATCAAATGCCTGAAAAAGTTTCGCGATATTTTTTCTCGGATGCAAAGAGCCGGCATACACAAAATATTCTTTCCCTTCCGAAAACTGATTTCGTACTTTTATTTTCTCTGATTCTGAAACAGGCTGAAATTGATTTTTCACACCATTATAAGTAACACTTATTTTTTCCGCAGCAATTTTATAACGGCTAATAATATCTTGCTTTGAAAAATTAGATACCGTGGCAATCTTAGTTGCTTTTTGGCAATATTTCGGAGTAAAGTAGCGGTAATAAGCTGAAGAAATCTTATCGATAAACTGCGGATAATGCTCAAAAGCCAAATCATGAATTACCAATACAGAAGGAATATTAGCAGCAAGCGATAAATATCCATCGGGCGAAAGAAACACATCGGGTTGTATTTTTTTCAAAGCTCTCGGTACTGACCATTCAAACCACCAATACCACAATACCGCATGACGTGCAGGAGGAAATAATACAACGGGCGTAACATTTTTTCCGAAGATAAAACTGCTGTCGTAAGGGCGGTCGAAAAGAAAATAAAACTCATGTTCAGGATGATTGGCTACCATACGCTGCAACGTTTCGTAAGTAAACCAACCAATGCCTTCGAGCTTGTTTTTCAGCAAAAAACGTGTATTGACCGCAATTTTCATTTCAGCAAGAATAATTAATACCGCTTGTATTTCAAAAATATGCTAATGATTTGCGGTATAAACCATTGTAAATCCCGAAAAAATCCTATCGTATGGACACAAATACTACATTGTCTAAAATTTTTAACCACAATAGAAACATAGACTTGGTATAATGTACGATTTACTAC
>CAYSGX010000351.1:0-3761 GCA_964430605.1 uncultured Chitinophagaceae bacterium | reverse complement strand
GTTGAAATTGTGTTTGAGGTTAAAATTGGTATTGATATTCGTTCTTGGGTTGTTTTGTTTTGCCGATTGCACAATAGAAAAATCCTCATCAGGAATCAAGGGGTTCATCATCGCATCTGTTGAATTTGTTCCGTTTACTTTCAGGCGGAATAAGTTTAAATCAACGCCAATTCCCAAAGTTGTTTTTTCGGAAACAAAATAATCACCTCCTGTTTTCAGGTTCAGGTTTTCTACATTCTGATTTCTTCGCATCTGCTGGTCAAATACGCTCTCCACCGTATTGAAGTTGAACGACCTGTTGATATTATTTTCGGAATAAAAACCGTCTCTCAACACGGAAGCTACCGAATAGAAATAGAATTTCTTCGCACGGTGATTAACGGATGCCGTCAGCGAACCTCTGAATAAATCGTTTCTTGAATCGGGCAAAAATCCTTGTCCTGCACCCAAGACAACATTACCGTTTGTTCCTTGCGATTTATCTTTTTTCAAAACGATATTGATGATTCCTGCGTTTCCGGCAGCATCATATTTTGAGGAAGGGTTAGTAATGATTTCTATTCTGCTGATTTGTTCTGCCTGCAAGGTTCTTAAATACTGTATTAAATCTGTTCCCGACATATAGCTTTGCCTGCCGTTGATATAAATAATGACACCTTGTTTATTTAGCATCCGTATAGTTTCGGTATTGTGGTCAACGGTAATGCCGGGCGATTTTTCCAATAACTCCAAAGCGGTATTTCCTCCACTTGCGGGACTGTTTTCTACATTCACTACCATCTTATCCAAATGCTGTTCGATAAAGGGTTTTGTGGCTGTAACGCTTATTTCGCCCAAAGCAGTTGCAGATGCTTTCAGCGTGATTTGTATAGTTCCTGCATTGTTCTCAAGTGGTTCGGAATAAAAGGTTTCATAACCGATGTATTGAACTTTTAAAAAATAACGTTGCGATGCGATTCTTTGAAAAGAAAAATATCCCGATGAATCGCTTACTGTTCCCTGAATAAAAGATGAATCCGAAAAATTCAGCAACACGATGTTGGCAAAAGCAACTGGATTTTGCTGCTCATCTTTTATTGTTCCCTGAACGGAAAAGGATTGAGCATAAGTGTTGTGGCAAGCAACAACAATGAAAAACAAGATGAAAAATAGAATACGCAACATAACGGAGACAAAAGTCTTGTCCCGATGCTGTTTCTATTTGTCTAATCCTGCTAATTTGTTTTCGATGGCTCTTGAAGGGGAAAAGCCAAAATGCTTTTTGAAGGCTTTGCTAAAGCTATATACATCGGCAAATCCTGTGGTTATGGATGCTTCGGTAACAGAGTAATTTCCGGTGCGAAGCAAGTCTAATGATTTTGAAAGGCGGTTTTGAATCAGGTGTTGTTGCGGTGTAATACCGAAAGCGGCTTTAAATAACCTGAAAAAATGATATTCGGAAAGTGTTGCGTATTCGGCAGCATTGCCGATGCTGATTTGCTCGCTTAAATTATTTTCCAAAAACGATTTGCCATTACACAATCTCCTGTAAAGGTCTTTTCGAGTGTGATGTTTTACTGTGTTTATATTGTATAGTTGGGCAATAACCGCTTGGTGGTCTTCAACTATATTTTCGGCAAGGGTAAAGTAAAATTCGTTACTAAGATTATAGTTGTGAAACGGATTGTCGTTAAACTTCCTGCTAAGTTCAGCAAGGGTATTTCCGAGTTTTGTATTGCTGGTGTTATACTTGTTTTCAAGAAATGCCTCGCTGGTGAAAAAATCATCCAGAATAATATCAGGGAACGAACTGTCGGGAGTAATAAAACTGCTGAATACTTCTGATAGCAAGGTCGGTGAAACATCAATGCAGATACCTTTAACCAAAGTTTCACTGTCAATCTCTATTTTGCCTTCACAAAATGTATTGGCAAGCAAATATTCACCTGCTTTTACATGGTATCTGTTGCCGTTTACCTTATAATGCTCGCAACCGTCAAAAACATATTTGATAGAAAAACTTCTGAATGTAAGCGGTTCAGACAAATCATTGAGCAAGGAAAAATTAGTCATATTCTCACCTTTCGGTAAGTTGTTTAACTTGATAGGTTTTCCTTGCTGAATCAGTCTATACATCGCTTTAAAAACAGTGGCTAAATTTAAGAATAAAAGTCATTTTAAAAGAGAGTTTTGGTTAATTGGCAATTTATCGTGTTGTATGGCGTATCTTATGGAGCGTGGGGAGATTTGGCTCTTTTGGTTTTGCGAAGCGTTGGCTTGTGTGTCGGGCAAAACCAAATGTGCCAAATGCGGGCAGGCTAAAACTTCAATTTTTTTCGTGCGGTGGAAAAAAATAAAAATACAGAAGGGTCGGTTGTCGGGTCGGGAAGTTGTCAGGTTTTGGTCGGTCAAAGGTCGGTCGTTTGATGTCGGGACTGTCGTTTTAGGGTTGCAGGTAACACACATAAAAAGGTAAACCAACAACAAAACATAAATCAACAATCAAAAACTAAAAAAATAAACAATGAACAACAACTGTCCCGCAAGTCCCCGAAGTCCCATAAAAACCTCGCTCTTGCGAAACAGACTTACCATCCCGCAGTTATTGCGGGATGGTAAGTCTTTACCCTCCCCCAAAACCAACTAAACAACAATCAATCAAAAACTAAAAACAACATCATGAAAAAATCACTTTTTACACTTATTGCAATAGCGGTAACGCTATTTGCCAATGCACAGGTAGGCTCATGGGCTACAAAAAAATCTTTAGGCAATGATTTACAGGCAAGGGATAGAGCCGGAATGGTAGCCTTGAATGGCAAATTGTACATTTTGGGAGGAGCAGGCAATACCTCATTGTTAGACTTTACAGAATATAACCCTGTAACGGGAGAGGTCAGAAAACTTAAAAGAATTTCCGGTAGCTCATCTTTCAAAAACCTTTATGTTGTAAACGGTTCTATTTACACATTTGCTTCAGGGTCGGGACCACACAAATATGACTTTCAAACTAACAATTGGCTTTTTCTTGGCGCTTTGCCTGCCGGATTAGGCCCTGATGCAGGTTTTGTAATCAACGATACGCTCTTTTTAGCATCTGCCGCGAGTGGCAATCCTTTTTATTCCTATAACTATGTTACAAATACCTATACCCAACGCGCAAGCTATCCCGGAACGGCAACTGTTACAGGTGCATTTGCTTTTGAATTGGGTGGTAAAGGCTATTGGGGAGGCGGCATGATAGGAACATCTCAACTTCCAACAAGTGCTTTTTACCAATATGACCCTATAACAGATACATGGGCTTCAAAAGCAAGTTTACCCTCCACATGCCAAAATGGTATTGGCGTAAGCTATAACGGCAAAGGCTACGCAGGGCTTGGTCAGTTTTATGATAATCCTACTGCAACAATAAAACATTTAAAGTTTTGGTATGAATACGACCCAACCGCCAACACATGGACAAAAAAGCAAAACTATCTGCAATTTCCTGATGCTTCTATCAATATCGGAGGACCGAGCGATGCTGCTGCCGCAGTTGTAGGTAATGAAATTTTTGTTTTTGGAGGAATCCAACGTGAATATGGTAACAATCTATATCGTACAGATGATATGGTAAAATATGCTGTTTCAAACGATACATGGCAGGTGCAGAAAGAGGATATGGGAGGCAACCGAACCGAAGCGGCAGGATTTTATGCCAATGGAAAAATTTATGCAGGGGGAGGACTGGATAATGAGCCTTTAAAGAACTTTTACGAATATGATATTGCAACCAACCA
>CAYSGX010000350.1:0-3768 GCA_964430605.1 uncultured Chitinophagaceae bacterium | reverse complement strand
GCATCACCGATGTATCGGGTGCGGAAGTTTACAGCGAAGTATTGAATGTTGAGAATGTGAATCACAGCATCAGCACCAATAACCTGAAAGACGGCATGTATTTCATCTCTATTCTTTCTGATACCAACGATGGTAAGAAAGTAATTGAAACTAAAAAATTATTGGTGGCACACTAACAGCCTTCAATAAATAAACACAATAGAAAAGCGGTTCTCGAAAGAACCGCTTTTTTTTGAGCTGTAGGAACGATTTGCGTTTCCAAACGAAGGGTTTTGAACTTCCAGACAAGTGGTTGAGGGTACTCTTGAATGGTGATGAGAAGGTAGGAGTGAATACTTCATGGGATTGTGGGTAACAGCAGATGCTGCAATCATAGAAACACTAATGTTTCAAAACCCTTATGTTATCTGCAAAGAATTCAGACTTGATTTTCACGATGTATAATCCTGAAGAAAGATTCTCGGTATCGTTAAAAGTAAAATCTACATAATCGCCCTTGGCGGCATCTTGTGTAGCGGTGGCAATTTCTTTTCCATAGTAATCGTATAATGTTACATTATAGCTTTCAGAAACAGGCGACAAGAAACTGATATTTAAACGATTGTGGAATGGATTAGGGTAAGCATTTGGCGACAGTTGTTCAGCCGAAAAGGCATTTATAATGTATGCTTTTCTGAAATCTGGAATACCATAACCTGCGGAATCGTTGGGTGTATCATATAAATGCGCACTGGCTCTGATGGCGTTAATGATTTCAATATTATTCATTTCAGGAAAAGCCTGTTTGAAGCAAGCCGCCATGCCTGCCAATACCGGAGACGAAAAAGAGGTCCCATTGCTTTTACGAATTTCGCCCGAAGTATTGATTATGGTTGTGCCTGCGCCCTGTGCCACAATATCGGGCTTTACCCTGCCATCGGCAGAGGGGCCTCGGGAACTAAAACTTGCTACACTACCTGCATCGTTTACCGCGCCCACTGCCAGAATACTATCGGCATCGGCAGGGGCAGTGATATATCGCCACGAGTTGTTACCTGAATTGCCTGCGCTGTTAATCACCACAATTCCTTTTCGGGCGGCAAATTGCGCTCCTTGAGAAATACGGGTGGTTTTACCATCCATATCGCTGTATGTATAATCCATGCCGGGGTCGTCAAAATCTGAATAGCCGAGCGAAGTATTAATTACATCTACGCCAATGCTGTCGGCCATTTCTACGGCTGCCACCCAATTATCTTCTTCTAACCTGAATTCAGTACCGGCATCTTCTGTTCTGAATAATAAATAATTGGCTTTAGAGGCTGTGCCTACAAAACTGTTTTCTACATGGGCAGCCATAGTAGAAAGCACATTGGTGCCATGCCCGTCATCTTCAAATACCGAGCTGTTGCTGGTTACAAAATCCCATGTAGTCAATATTCTGTTTTCAGAAAAAAGATGCTGAAAGGCTTCTATGATATCGGCATTACCAAAGCCCGAATCTAACACGCCAATGGTAATACCTTCGCCATTATAACCTTGATTGTGCAGGTAATCGCCACGCAACATATATATCTGGTTGAACCCTTCGCCATAATAATCACCACTTAGTTCTGGCGAATTGTTCAATCTCACTACAGCTTGTGTGGCTTCATAGGTTTCAGCCTTAAAAATGCGTGTGCCATACACAGGCTCTATGGCTTTCACAAAACTGAACTGGCGAATATTCGCTAATAAAGAAGTATCGTTCAACTCAATGGTTATGGCATTCATCCACTTAGATTTATGCAGCACAGTCGCGCCAACCGTTTTCATCGAATCGATATAATGAGGATTAACAGGAAGGTCTGAATCATCAATAGCAATATTTTGCCGGTTGCGATTTTCAATAGCTTTTGCTGAAAGAAACTGTTGCGGATTATTGATACTGAAAGGTGAATTGTTTTTATCGGTAAAGGCTACCCAAAACTTGGTATAATTAAATTGCTGGGCTGCCAACCGCACATAGCCGCTACTCAACAAAGCAATAAGCAATATTCTTATCAGCATTTTTTAATTACCAAATTCTTTAATGGTCATTTTCAGGATAAAACCCTTTTCAGGATTGGTCCACGGTTCGGTAACTCTGGTTTTTTCTAAATTGAGCCATTCCTTGTACACTAAACCAACGTTTTTGGCATAAGTTTCGGTAGCATAAGTTTTAGCAATTAAATTCTCACTGTCTCTTTGCAAAACAGTAATGGTAGAATCGAAATTGACAGCATTATATATAGCAGGAACATCTAACAATGTAACTTCATACACCCAGCCTTTAAGCCATTCAATGTTTTCGGTAAATTGCAGATATTGGTTGCCATTCCATGTTTGATTTTTTTTAGGCGGAAACAGCAACTTTACAAAACGCAGGTTTTCTTCAATCTTTTCGCCTGTTTTTCGGGTACGGTTGGCAAACCACACATCGGTAATAAACCAATTATAATCTTCGGTATAGCTTTGATATCTTTCTATGCGAGCTGTGGGCCTTCCGGCATTATCGGTATAGATAGATTCTACTACTTCTTTGATATAAACTTTCAGTGTATCGCTTCGCACCAAGCCCGAACCTAACGGCTCAAATATTATTGAATCTACTTCCCAAATCCAGTAACGCCCCGAATCGAACGGGAAGTATTCATATTTATAGTCTAAAACAAAATTGTCTGTTTTGGTTTTACAGCCTGAAAAATAAACCGCTATAATTACTGTCAACAATCCAATGAAAACTGATGTATTCTTCTGCATAGTTATAATTGACATCTAAATTAAACAATTAGTTATTAGAGTAGCTGATAGTGCCAAAATTTATTCATTCTTAAACAGAAAAATAGAGTGCATGACAAATTTCACGCGAAGGCGTAAAGAAAATTCAGACTAATTTTCAATGTTTAACATCTTGGCGTAAAATATGAGTATTTTGAATTTTCAGAACTGTTCGAAACCCTGTTTTTTACCTTTTGCCACAGGTTAAAACCTATGGCATTTTTTTGATAAAAGGACTTTTTGCTTTAAAAAAGCGGACTAAAGTCCACTCAAAAAATACCGTTTTTCAAGGTTTCGCACATTTGAAAGCAATAACTAAAAACTACACATCAAACCGGGAAAGAATATTGCCGCCACCCAACACATCATCGCCTTCATAAAATACCGCAGATTGCCCAGGCGCAATGGCTTTTACCGCCACTACAAATTCAGCACGAATATTATCTCCATCGTTGTATAAGGTAGCCATAGCCCCTTCGTCTTTATATCTTATTTTGGTGAGGGCTTCGGTACCATCGGGTATATGGGCATATTTCACCAGATTTATATTGCCTACATACATCGAATTCTTTTTCAAATCTTCTTCTTTTCCTAAAACAACCGTATTGGTTTCGGGAATAATTTCGGTAACAAAAGCAGGCTCGCCAAGGGCAATGCCTAATCCTTTTCGCTGGCCTATAGTGTAAAAAGGATACCCTTCATGCTCGCCTATAAGATTGCCTTGTGTATCTACAAACACACCACCTTTTACTTTTTCTTCCAGGCCTTCTACCCTTCTCTTCAGAAAACCTCTGTAGTCGTTATCGGGAACAAAACATATTTCGTAGCTCTCGCTTTTTTTAGCCAGGTCTTCATAGCCCCAATCGAAAGCCATTTGGCGAATGGCTTTTTTCTCATAGCCGCCAATAGGGAAAATAGTGCGGGCAAGACATTGCTGGCTTACACCCCACAATACATACGATTGGTCTTTACTGTGGTCTAATCCTTTTG
>CAYSGX010000349.1:2119-3787 GCA_964430605.1 uncultured Chitinophagaceae bacterium | reverse complement strand
ATTGCAGGCTCATTCCATTCCAGCACCGCCCATCTTACCTGGTTGGCATTTATCTCTTTTGCATAAAATATTACTTCATCTATCAACTGTTTTCCTGTACCCGATTTTCTGTAAGCTTCTTCTACAAACAAATCATCGAGATATACAATTTTGCCTTTCCATGTAGAGTATGCAATATAAAAAAGGCTGAAACCGATAATTGTATTTTCAGCTACGGCAACCCGGCACTGGTAAACAGGGTTTTCGCCAAAACCATCTTGTGTAAATTCTTCTAATGAAACCGTTACTTCTTCAGGCGCTTTTTCATATAATGCCAAGCCTTCTACCAACTTTCTTATTTGCGGCACATCTTCAATAACTGCTTTTCTTACAACAATGCTCATGGCGGTATTTAAAACGGGTGCAAAAATACGGCTTCATTTGGCATTATAAAGCCCGCCCCTTTTAAATTATAGCAGTTTGTATTGGTTCTTTAAAATTATTTCACATCAAATACTGCTTGTTAGGCTATTCGGAAAGAATCCGGTGCTTTATTCGTCAGCTTGAGATAATACAACCACATGTAGCGCTTCGCTAATGCTTGCGAAATGGGATTATTCTCATTCTCCTAAAAACACTTTTCTTACTACTATTGGCAAGCCTGTTTTATCGTTATATGCTGTCAGAAAATAAACTTGCCTTGGCAGCCCGGCAATGTTTAATGATAATTGTTTTGGAGTATTTACACGGATAGTTTTGCCGGTCATGTCAATTAACTCTAATCGTTCTATGGTTACTGTAGAAGTAATTTCTATATTCCTGTTGTTTATCCTGACAATAAAATCTTCAGGCGCAATCATATTTTTTACAGACGTGGGTTCTGCACCGGAAGTAATTGATTGATTTGGAACAGTTTCATATCCATAGGTCGCAAACATCATGAGGAAATCAGCTAATGGACAGCATGAGGCTGATTCAGGATGAATATAAAAATAACCGAAATGAGTGTTTCCATTCACCTGAAAACGTAACCCAAGATACTTTCCGACTCCTAATTGAAAATAATTTCCTGTTCCGGGGTTTTTATAAATTTCAGCAGTATTCTGAAATGAATTATTCCCGACAGGTGCTCCTTCATTCAGTGCAATAGCAATACTATTTCCATCCGTCTCAATCATATTATTATTGTTTAACCCCATTATTTCCATTTTAAATGGAGAATTAGCTTCAACGGTAATTATGTAATCATTAACTCCATTATTATCAATATCTAAATAAAAAGGAGTGCCACCCCATACAGATGATGGATTTGCCTCAAATACACGAACCTCTGCCTGAGATTGCTGAATGAGTATAACACAAAAAATAAAAGCAGTAAGAAATGCGGTTTTTAATATTTTGTTTTTCATGGTTTTTGATTTCTGAGTGAAATTAGGAAATATTTCAGAGTAATAAAATTTATTATCTTCTTCGAAAAAAAATAGCGTTCTGCATTTGACATGGCGGGTTAATACCCGTTATCATTTAATACTTATTGCGATATTTGCAACATAAAATATTCAATTCAGCATGTCGGTTAGGAAAAAGGTAATCACTTTAGACGAGTTTATTATTCAGCGTGAAAAAGATTTCCCTTACGCATCGGGCGAACTTTCGGCATTATTAAGAGATATTGGTGTGGCTGCTAAA
>CAYSGX010000349.1:0-2109 GCA_964430605.1 uncultured Chitinophagaceae bacterium | reverse complement strand
TATTGGGTTCGGCAGGCAGTAATAATGTGCAGGGCGAAGAAGTGAAGAAGCTCGATGTATTTGCCAATGATGTTTTTATTTCTTCTCTATCGGCCGGTGGACAATGTGCCGGTATTGCTTCCGAAGAAAATGAAGGCATTGTGTATATGGAAAACGACTATTGCGCTACAGGAAAGTATGTGGTGGCGATGGACCCTTTAGATGGCTCTTCTAATATTGATGTGAACGTTTCTATAGGAACTATTTTTTCTATTTACAGAAGAGTGAGCCAGAATGGCCCTGTTACCGAGCAGGATTTTCTACAGCCCGGCAATAAAATTGTTGCTGCCGGATATGTAATTTATGGTTCATCTACCATGCTGGTTTACAGCACCGGAAATGGGGTAAATGGTTTTACTTTAGACCCGTCTATTGGCGAGTATTGTTTGTCGCATCCTAAAATCAGGATTCCTGAAAACGGGAACGTTTATTCTGTAAATCAGGGTAATTATTTGAAATTTCCCGATGGTGTAAGAGCCTATATTAAATACTGTCAAGGTATTGACCCTGAAAATCCTAAACCTTATTCATTGAGATATATTGGTTCTATGGTTGCCGATTTGCACCGCAATTTATTGAAAGGCGGCATTTTTATGTATCCTTCTGATAGCGGTGCGCCAAACGGCAAGTTACGTTTGTTATACGAATGCAACCCTATGGGATATATTGTAGAGCAGGCAGGTGGCAAGGCTACTACGGGCACTGCTTCAATATTAGATATTCAGCCTGTTTCGCTGCATCAGCGGGTGCCTGCTTTTATCGGCTCTAAAAACATGGTGGCAAAAGCGGAAGCATTTTTAAAGCAATTTGAAACAGTAAAAGCGTAAACAAATTTTCAAACTCAAGTTGGTTTACACCTGCCGGATAAATACCCCCCAAGCAGGTGTGCGAACCAATCTTGATTTTGTGGCGACTATCATATACACCCTTTTAAAAAAAAGAGAGTTTTATGCGGCATCATCTTCATAGAGATCTCTTAAACTATGATACTGGTGAAGCCTTTTATTTTTATTCTGATGTTTTTCTCTTCTTTCGGTTTTAGCGGTTTTAGTGCTTTCTGAATACCAATCGTTTCCTACAGACTGTGATGTTTTTACCCATTTGTCTTTTCTGCGATAATTTACTTTCATAAAAAAAGATTAAAATTTTAACACTGGTTTTAAAATTATTTACAGGCATCTTATACGCTACATTCTTAAAAAAGTTTCTGCCCCGTAACACTAAAACATTTTAGAGAAAAATAAATACCAATACGGTTTAAACCATTTGATAAATAAGCTGTTGTTTAGAAAAACAATGAAAATTTTTGTTTATGAATCTGCTGCCGACAGGCCTGAGTATGTAAAACTTGCCGAATGTGGTGAGTGTTATTGAAATTAATGACCTTATTACAGTAAACTAAAAAAGGCTTCCGAAATATTTTTCGAAAGCCTTTTTGTTAGTGTGCCCAAGACGGGAATCGAACCCGTACGCTATTTGAGTAGCGCAGGATTTTAAGTCCTGCGTGTCTACCAGTTCCACCACCTGGGCATCCTTCACTTGTGGAAAATTCTTTTGTAAGAACTTTTTCAAAAAAAAAGGTTTGAGAGAATGCCCAAACCTTATTTTTTCATTTTCGAGCGGGAGACGAGGCTCGAACCCGCGACCTTAACCTTGGCAAGGTTACGCTCTACCAACTGAGCTACTCCCGCTTGTGGAGTGCAAATATATAAACTTCGGGTGTATGTATGCAAGCGAAAAGGCAAAAAAATATTTTAAACAATTCAATTTTTTGTTTTAAAACAAAAAATCTTTGTTTAATGCTCCTGAAAGCTTTCCTGTCGGGTGGACACATTTTTATTATAACCACAATAGAAACATAGTTGCTAAGGCTTTGTTTCATAGTGTTTTGACTTTATTATTAAGGTCTGAACCTGCTATTGCCTCCCGCTTGCCGGGACTATGTTTCACTTAAAACAGGCATCAGACAATCATAGTTTTGCAAGCAAAAAACACAATAGCAGTAAATAGTACACTATACCAAATCTATGTTTCTATTGTGGTTAAATATTTTACCTTATGGTATTTGTG
>CAYSGX010000348.1:0-3790 GCA_964430605.1 uncultured Chitinophagaceae bacterium | reverse complement strand
CTTCAACAATTACCGATTGAATATTTTTTTGATACAGCACCGCTAAAATTTCCTGCACAACATTAATAAAGTCAATTTTAATGCACGAAGTGTTTTCATTATGTTCATCTCTCAGTTCATTGAAAACAATAGTGGGCTGTGTGTTGTCTAACACAAAACTTTCCTTCGGAATTTTCAATCGTTTATCGATAACTATGCGCAAAGGTTGTTTCTCCCTGTTAAAGTATCGGTTGTTTAGTTGAGGATTATCGGTAAGCACCGTTTGCGTGCCCACCAAAATTGCCGCCTCTTCACTGCGCCATTGATGTGAAAGTTTCTTTGCCGTTTCGCCCGTAATCCAATATTGCTTGTCGTTTCCTTTGGTAAAAAAGCCATCGGCACTTTGCGCCCATTTTAAAATAACGTAAGGCCGTTTGTGTGTATGAAAAGTGAAGAACCTTCGGTTCAACTCCCACCCTTCTTGTTCCAAAATCCCTGTAGTTACTTTTATTCCGGCAGCTTCCAGCTTGGCTATTCCTTTGCCCGCTACCAACGGGTTGGGGTCTTTATTGCAAATAATTACCTGCGGAATCTGATACTTAATAATTAAACCGGTACAGGGCGGTGTTTTGCCAAAATGCGAGCAAGGCTCTAAGTTTACATATAGCGTTGCTTGTTGTAAAAGTGTTTTATTCTGAACCGATGCGATGGCATTTACTTCCGCATGAGCACCGCCATATTTCTGATGATACCCCTCTCCTATTATTTTATCGTGATAAACTACAACCGAACCCACCAAATGATTTGGCGCAACATCACCCAAGCCTGAAGCGGCTAATTGAAAACAACGTTGCATAAAATATTGATGAGTGGTGGTCATAATTTCGCATCGAAAATAGGTTAGTTTTGTACAGTATGAAAATTCAGCAGGCAAGAACTCTTTTCATTGAATCGTTGCAGCCATTTTATGATGTACGTGAAGCCGGAAATATTTTTGGCATTATACATGATGATATGTTTGGCCTGGCAATAGAATTAAATGAAGCTGATGCTGAAAAACTGCATAGCATTATACACCAAATGCAACAGCATGTTCCCATTCAATATATTTTAGGTGAAGCCGATTTTTATGGTTTGAAATTCAAGGTTACAAATGATGTTTTAATTCCAAGGCCTGAAACCGAAGAGTTGGTTTACCAAATATTGCAGCATATAAAAAAACAACCCAAAGCACTTGAAAATTTAAGCATTTTAGATATTGGCACCGGCAGTGGTTGTATTCCTGTTACCCTGAAAAAAAATATTGATTCGCTACAGATTGAAGCCATTGATGTTTCAGAAAAAGCGCTTGAATTAGCAAAGAAAAATTCAGTGCATAATAATGCCGAAATAAAATTTACCCTGCTTAATTTTCTCGAAGAGGCTGAATGGAAAAAGCTGAAGCAGTATGATATTATTGTAAGCAACCCGCCTTACATTACACAGCAGGAATTTGATGAATTAGACAGAAAAGTAAAAGAACAGGAACCCGGTATCGCTTTAATTGCAGGGCATGAAAACCCTTTTGTTTTTTATGAATTAATTGCAAAATTTGGCAAAGAAAAAATGAATAACGATGGCATTATTTTTTGCGAACTGAATTCCCTTCATGCTGAAACTATTGATAAAATATTTTCAACAGCAGGTTATAAAACCGAAATTATAAAAGACCTGCAAGGCATGAACAGAATGATAAAAGCGATTTTATAAATGTGCTAATGTATGATAAGCGAAAACTTTCTGCACTTTGTTTGGCAATACCAACTTATTAATGCCGCTGCATTTAAAACCCTGAATGGAGAAACCATTCAGGTAATTCAGGCAGGTACGCATAACAAAGACAGCGGCCCCGATTTCAGCCTGGCAAAAATAAATATTGGCAACACTACCTGGGCAGGCAATATTGAAATTCACATTAAAACTTCCGATTGGTTTAAGCACAGGCATCAACACGATAAAAAGTACGACAACATTATTCTGCATATTGTTTACGAGCATGATATTGATGATGCCACACTTGAAAAAATGAATTTTCCGGTGGCAGTTATTAAAGATATTATTCCTACTGAACTGTCATTGAAATACAAATCGGTATTACAACACAAAGGCAAAATTCCCTGTGAAAATTTAATTGGCGAAGTTGATACATTTCGATTCAAGAGTGGCTTGAACCGCTTGGCTTTTGAACGGCTTCAAATAAAATCTGACAAAGTTTTTGAATTGCTGAAAGCCAATAATGATAATTGGGAAGAAACCATGTATCAACTAGCAGCGCGCTCGTTTGGCTTAAAAATAAATGCCGGTACTTTTGAAAAACTTGCGCAAAGATTACCGCTAAAAGTTATAGGCAAACACAAAAACAATTTTCAGCAAATTGAAGCTTTATTGTTTGGCATGGCAGGGTTGCTGCACAATGATTTGAAAGATGAATACGGAAAAGCGTTATACAAAGAGTTTCAGTTTTTGAAAGCCAAATACAATTTGCAACCGATTGAAAAACATGAGTGGCATTTTTTAAGATTACGCCCCGCGGCTTTCCCTACTGTACGTTTGGCACAATTTGCAATATTGCTGTTTCAAAGCGTGCACCTGTTTTCAAAAATTAAAGAAAATATTGAGTACAAAAGCATTCAGCAATTTTTCAAAATTAATGTTTCAGACTATTGGCAACAACATTATGTATTTGATACGCTTTCAGAAAGAAGAAAAAAATCGCTGGGCAACAGCACTGTCGATTTAATTATGCTCAACAGCATTGTTCCTGTAATGTTTGCTTACGGGCTTTATACCGGTAATGAAACCATAAAAGAGAAAGCCATCGCCCTGCTTGAATCAATTACTGCCGAAAGCAACAGCATTATAAAAGAATGGGCTGCTTTAAAATATGAGGCGGAAAACGCTTTAGAAAGCCAGGCTTTAATTCAGCTTAAAAATGAATACTGCAATAAAAAGCGTTGCCTTAATTGCCATATTGGCACCTACCTGTTGAAACGTAATCTAAAATGAGTGTTTCAGGCGAATAAAATTTCCTGCGAAATATTTACATTTACAACTATGATAGAAAAAATAAGATCTCACTTTGAAAACAACTTCTTTGGAGTTTGTACTTATTTGGGCGAAAAGTTAGATATGCCTTCAGCAAAAATCCGCCTGTTTTTTATTTATGCTTCGTGCCTCACCGTTGGCTCGCCTATTATTATCTACATGAGTCTGGCTTTTATTATTAAACTGAAAGATTACATTAAAGGCAAACGCAGCCCCGTGTGGGATTTATAGAAAAATTGTTTGATCCGTGGCTATAAAGCCTGACGGCATCAATACAGAGCAATAATACAACTAACGTTATTGAAATTTCTTATACTGAACTCAGGTTGAAAGAAAAAGTCCGGGTGAAATTAATTCAGCCGGACTTTTTCTGTTGGATTAAGAACACCTGCGCAGTTTGCCCTTAATCAGTTTTCTTTCAGTTTGTGTGTCAGAAAACATACCCCCTGTTACGGCAACATAAACAAAAGGTTACAGGCAAATTAAAATTTTCTACAAAAGCATACACAAACAATTGATTTTTCAACATTTACAACTACACATTTGATATTTTTATCTAAAATTTCAGCATAACTAAAGCTAATATTGCCATGATGTTAATTGGCTCAGGCAGGGTTGGAAACTAAAAAAATAAAATTATGAACTTTAAAAACATGTTATTTACCGCAGCGTTTTTGTGTTGCAGCACTTTTGTAAACGCACAAGGTTTTGAAGGCATTATAAAGAT
>CAYSGX010000347.1:0-3810 GCA_964430605.1 uncultured Chitinophagaceae bacterium | reverse complement strand
CACCGCATGGAACAGGTAGAAGAAATCTGCGAAGAAATTGTGTTGATTAATAAAGGCGAGAATATTTTGCAAGGCAAAGTACATGATATAAAGCAGCAGTTTAAAGAAAATATTTTCCGCATAGATTTTTATGGCGAACTGCATGAAACCGCTTTGGAAAATATTGATATAGTTGAAAAAAATAACGACCATTTTATTTTTAAGCTGCATGAAAACGAAACTGCCAATAATGTGTTGGGTAAGCTCATTCAGCATAATGTAGCCATACATGCCTTTAAAGAGATATTGCCTTCACTGAATCAGATATTTATTACACAAGTATCAAAAACAGGAAACTAAAAAGTTGCCATGAAAAAAGTCTGGATAATAATAGAGCGTGAATATCTTACAAGAGTAAAGAAAAAATCTTTTCTGATTACCACCATATTAGCCCCTGTGGGATTTGCATTGTTTTTTATCGCGGTGGTATTTCTTTCAGGTTATGGCGAAAGCAAAAAGCGTGTAGCCGTGATAGATGAAAGCGGTTACTTTAAAGGAAATTTTGCCGACAATAATTCGCTCTATTTTTCTTTCATAGATACACCTTTGAAAAAATTAGAGCTTACTTACAAAAACATGAACTACGATGGTATCCTTTATATTCCCGAGCTTGCCAATCTGACTAATATAAGAGGTATCGAATATCGTTCCGATAAAAATTTAGGTATCAAGCCGCAGCAATATATTCAGAATGAAATAGAGCGTGTGGCAAAAAGCGTGAAGATTGAACAGGCAAATATTGATAAAGATTTGATGCAGCAATTAGCTGATGTGAATGTGAAAATGCAAACTATTATTTATGGCGAAGAAGGTGAAAAAAGTGGTAGCACTTTAATTGCTACGGCATTGGGTTATATCATGGGGTTCACTATTTATATGGTGATGTTTATTTACGGCACAATGGTGATGCGCAGCGTTATTGAAGAAAAAAACAACCGTATTCTGGAAGTAATGGCATCATCGGTAAAGCCTTTTCAGTTGATGTTGGGTAAAATAATCGGTGTGGGTGCGGTGGGCATCACGCAGTTTATTTTGTGGGGTATTTTGGTTTTCTTTACCAATATGATTTTGGGTATTGTATTTAGCGCAAACCTTGCCGAAATGCAGCAAATGGCAATGAGCCAAAGTGCGGCAGGCATGCCCGATGCCGACCAGTATGAAGCGGCTATGGCTTTATCGAGCCTGAAAGATGTAAACTTCACGCAAATAGGCATTATGTTTTTGCTGTATTTCTTTGGCGGATATTTATTGTACGGTTCGTTGTTTGCGGCAATAGGCGCGGCAAGCAGCGAAGACCAAGACAGCCAGTCGCTCAATTTTATTGTTTCCATTCCTATCATCATTTCTATTTTTATTATGATGACAGCCATACAAGAACCTGAAAATGATTTGGCTTTCTGGGGTTCTGTCATTCCGTTTACTTCGCCTGTGGTGATGCCTGCTTTAATTCCGTTTGGCGTGCCTGCATGGCAGATTGTTATTTCATTAACCATGCTTACGGCAGGCTTTATTTTCACTACATGGATAGCTGCAAAAATTTACCGGGTGGGTATTTTGATGTATGGAAAAAAAGTATCGCTGAAAGAATTACTGAAGTGGTTGAGATATTGAGGTAATTTATTTAAACTCGTTTTACAAGAAATTATTAATTTAGGTGTCAAATCATTAAGCATGACAACAAAGGAGATTACCAAAGCAAGGGTTCAATTGCAAATTAGAAATTGGAAGAATCAGATAAAGTCCTTATATGCTGATATTCAAGAGTGGTTGTTGGACACGGAATATAGGATTTCTATAGAGGATAATAAGATTACTATGCTTGAAGAAAATATGAAGATTAATGATATAAAATCAATAAAATTACCTTATGTGAAGATATACAAAGGCGAACAGTTTATTGCTACAATAAAACCAGAGGGGTTGTGGTTTCCCGGTATTAATGGTAAGATTTCATTTGATACTTTTTTGAGGTCATATACAATAATAAATATTTCAAGTAAAGATAAAGCTCAATGGAAAGTTCTTGTTAGAGATAACTTTGATTTTAAGCGCAAAAACTTAAGCAAAACCTATTTTCTTAATCTTCTTAAGAATAATCAGCTTAATAAGCCTGTATAGTTTCCAATGGAGTTCTTTAACAAAATTTATGAGTTATTTCAAATTACAGATAAAGCACTCAGGAATGAACTTCTGAAAGCAGAAGAAAGTGCTAATGATGAAAATGTTGAAATATTTAAGGAAAGAGTTAAATTGAATGAGAAAGCCTACTTTCTTTTCTTATTTACAAAATTTGAAAAAATTATCAGAGACAAGTCTGCTGAATTAATAAAAGAAAAGACTAAGGGGTATAACAAAAAAAATTGGAGGGAAAAAAGGGCTTGGTACATTCTACCTGAAAAACCCTATATAGAGAGAGGAGATATGAGTTTTCTAAATAGACTATACTTACTTTTTTTGAGAGAATCTGAAGATTGTAAAGACATTATGGATTATTATAAGCTTAGAAATAAATTAGCCCATGGTCAAGATTATAACGAAGAAGAATATCCCATAGTTATTGATCTTGTAGTCGACAATTTTAATCGTTATGTTGAGATGTTAAACAAAGATTTATTAAAGTGAAAAAGCAATATGTTTATCAGGTTTTTTATTTCCAACTACTCAAAATGTTTGCCCATTTAAGTTTATCAAAATAATCTTGGCCATTGTAGAAAACATTTTTTCACCCCCCAATTGCTCTCCAAAAGACATTTTCAGAGCCAATTAGGAAAAAACAATTGCCTCCATGATTTCCATAGAGGTATTTGGAGTAAAACTATTGGTCAAAATAGCATATTGCAAGCAATTTTTACCTGCTGTTTCACCACAACGTTTATTAACAGCCTACACAACTTACAATTTAGTATTTTTGGGGACTTTCAAAGAAACCTATTATACATGAACTATAAATTAATCAACAACATTACCGGTTGGCTTATTTTTGCAGTTGCCCTTATTGTTTACACTTTAACGCTCGAACCCACAGCCAGTTTCTGGGATTGTGGCGAGTTTATTTCAGGATGTTATAAATTGCAGGTAGTGCATCCGCCCGGTGCGCCTTTGTTTTTGTTGTTGGGTCGCATTTTTACCCTCTTCGCTGCCGACCCTTCTCAGGTAGCGTTTACGGTCAATTTTATGTCGGGCATTTCTACTGCCTTTGCGGTGCTGTTTATTTTTTGGAGCGCCACTCATTTATCTAAAAAAATTATTGCCCCCAAAGAAGCAGGTTTTGCCGAAACCCTTACCATTATGGGTGTGGGCGTTATAGCAGGGCTTGCCGCTACTTTTTCCGATACCCTTTGGTTTTCGGCAGTTGAAGGCGAGGTGTATGCGCTGTCAACTTTTTTTATCGCCATTGTTTTTTGGGCCATGCTGAAATGGGAAAGCCATGAAGATGAATCCACCAGAGATAAATGGATTATTCTGATTGCTTTTTTACTGGGCTTGTCGGTGGGTGTGCATTTAATGAGTTTATTGGCTGTGCCTGCAATGGCGTTGATTTATTATTTCAAAAAATACACCTTCAGTTGGAAAGGCACTTTCCTTGCATTAGTGGCGGGTTTTGTGGCGTTAAGTTTTGTGTATGTGGGTGTGGTAAGCATTTTTGTAAATTTCATTGCCACTTTCGACAGGGTGGCTGTCAATAGCATGGGGCTTCCTTTTGGTACCGGGGTAGTAGTGGTGCTGGTTATTACATTGGGGGCTTTGGCCTACGCGCTTTTTTATGCTAAA
>CAYSGX010000346.1:0-3810 GCA_964430605.1 uncultured Chitinophagaceae bacterium | reverse complement strand
CTACCATCTTTAAAACCAAGGGTATTGTAAATGGAAATTTCACAGAAATTTACCATTACCGCTACCGAGTCAATATTAAACTTGCCTTCTTGTGTGGTTCTTCTTAAAATATAAGTAGTGTTTTCTTCGGGAGTAACCTTTATACTTGTTTCATTACTTAAAACAATTTGCTCATTATTTAACCAGGCGTAGCCGCTGCCATCATTTTCAGCAACAGCAACTAAAGTAGCGCTATCGCCAAAGCAAATGTTTTGGTCTTCGCCCGCATTTACCAATAAGTTGGCATCGTAGAGCTGGCATACATCTACGGTAAGGCTGTCAACCAATCCTTTCCGTAGCAACGGGTAATAAATATCGCAGAAGTGGCTGCCGCCATACAATAGTGTATCGCTTCTAAGAAATTCGTAAGCGGCATTTTTTAAAGTCATATTACTCGACAGTGCATACAAGGTCTGAATCATTAATTTGTCGGTGATTGTGCTGCCAATATTATCCCACACAGCCATGAGCGCGCTGCTCCATATTTCACCGTTGGCATGAATGCTGTTGGTTAAATCGGCAGGATATTTTTTTTCTGTAGCGGCATCTCTGCCATCCCAGTATTCATTATGCCCATCCCAGGTAAACATATCGGCCCAGCGAAAAGTATCTATGGCTTTTGAATAAGAAGTGGCAAAGTAATCGCCAATGCCTTCATCGAGCGCGCGCCTTTCATTGCCAAAGTTGCTGCCGCTGGCGGCATCGCTCAAGGTGTGTCCGTATTCATGTACCACCACATCGGCATCTTCGGCATCGGCCACACCGCCTGTGCCAAAATATAATCGTGGCGGAAAAGTAGCCGTAGAAAACAATGAGTTATCATCACCATTCAGGGCATGGGCATCTACCTGTATTTGATAGCCCGGTAAATTGCTGAAACCAAGATTTTGCACATGCTTCTGATATTCGGTAATATGATAAAAAGCATTCACCTGCTCAAAACCCGGTTGTGAGCGATTAAATAAAAACTCGGGAAAAGTAGCAGTTGGAGGGGCAAAAAATGGCGCATCGAAATCTTTAATGGCCACATAATCATTTTCTAAATAGTAAATGCCACTCACTTCGGTAACATCTAACAGCACATTTACTCTTTGGTTATTCAAGTCGGCATTGGTAGTATTGTTGGCATCAACAAAAGGAGGGGTATAGAGGCTTTGCGCTCTCGTTACAGGGTCGGGCAGATGCACTAAAGCATCAGCGGTAATATTTGAGCGATGGTTGCAATTCAGATTCACGGAAAGTAATATTTCGCCATCGGCATTTACCAGATATTCTCTGAAATCATGTTGAGCCTCATGATGTATTCTGAAACAAAAAGCAACAACAGGGGCATTATCTATCACGGCAATATTAATTTCCTTTAGCTGAATAGCTGCACCCGGAAATTTACTTTCAAATTGCTGAACAGCAGCGCTGTTTTTCAGTTTATCAATTTCCTGCTGAATGGTATTCAGGCTCCATGTTTCAGTATTAAAAGAGTTATCATAAAGCGAAAGCACTGTGCCGTTATCTGCAATATTTACTTTCAGCGTTGCATTATACACCGGAATATTATCATAGTACTGCCGCATTAAATAATGCCTTGCCACAGGGCTTTTAGAAAATTTTATCAACTGAATGGTGTTGCGGTCTGTTTTCAGGTTGGCAACTTCTTTTCTGAATAAGGCTAAAATACCGGCATTAATATTTTCTGAAACAGGCAAAGAAGCGTTGGGCGTAATTACGTTACACTTTCTGTCGGCAAAAGGGTTTATTTCTTTCGGTGATGTATTTTTATTTTGCGCGGCAACGTGTATATACACCACCGCCAATAAAACGCTAAAAGAAATTTTCAGAATAAAATAAAAATGTTTTTTCACGCGGCAAAAATATAGAAGCGATAACCTTGTTTCAGCTATAAAGTTCTTATAAAATATTTATAGTTGGTTTTGGCGCTTATCTTTTGCCACAGGTTATTTTTTTGGCCAAAGGAATTATTTTTATTCCATACAACAGGCTAAAGTCCGCAAGACATACAAGGGCTTTAGCCCGGTTTTAAAAGAAAAAGTCCTTTGGTCATAATTAGCAATGGGTTTTAACCCATTGTATAATAAAACAATTTAAAGATTTCGGACACCTCTAGCTATAAAACTTTCATTACAAATCTCCTTTTAATAAAGTCGAAGTAGCCTTGTCGCCAAGTCCTTTAATAATGGGTAACAAACCGCCAAAGCGAGGGTCTTTGGTATGTCCCAGTTTCCAGCGGGCATATATCTGCTGGGCAATTACGGCATTTTTATACAAGCCGAAAATATAGTAGAACAAAATATCAGAAACATCCCGACCGCTTTTTTCAGCATAGCGGGTTACTGCTTCTTTTCGGGTAAGATTACCGGGTAACCAAGTAAGGTTAAAGAATTTTACTTCATCGGTATCGGAGGCTTCGCTCCAGTAAGCAAGTGTCGCGCCTAAATCCATTAACGGGTCGCCTACAGTGCTCATCTCCCAATCGAGCACACCAATAATCTCCGATAAATTTTCAGGGTTCAGCACCACATTATCATACTTATAATCATTATGCAGAAATGTAGGCGATTGTTCCGAAGGCATATTTTTTTGCAGCCATTTAGTTACAGTGTCAAGCGTTTCAATCTTGTCGGTTTCGGCTTGGTAATATCTTTTTATCCAGCCTTCAACCTGACGTTGCACATAGCCTTGTGGCTTGCCCAATTGTATTAAGCCTGTTTGTTCAATATCTAAAGCATGCAGCGCCACTAAATTATCTACCAATGCTATAGAAGCATCTCTTAATGTTGCTGCCGAAAGCTGCATCTTAGGTGCGTTGGTAGCTCTGAGAATTACCCCTTTAATGCGCTGCATAATATAAAATGGTGCGCCCAGCACCGCTTCGTCTTCGCAAAACATTATCGGCTGCGGAATTTTACTGTAATGAGGTTTCAGTAAAGACAACACTTTAAACTCGCGCCCCATATCGTGTGCCGATTTGATATTGGCGCCAAAAGGTGGCCGCCTTAAAACATATTCATCGGTAGCGGTTTGCAGGGAATAAGTAAGGTTAGAAAATCCTCCCGGAAACTGTGCGATGCTTACTATTTTTCCCACTTGTGGGGCAGCTTCGTTCAGGTATTTATTTAATTGGCCAAGTTCTAATTCTTCGCCTTGTTTTACGGTAGTGGTTTGGTCTGTTTTCATAGTTGTTGTTATTTAATGGAACGCAGATGACGCTGATTTTTTAAGATGAAAAATGATATAAACGGAACACAGATGGCGCAGACTGTTTAAGATAAATATGATTTGTTTTTTCTGCGTTAATGATAATCATCTGCGTTCTTACTTTTTTAAAATTAAATATAAGAGACACTGATTTGATAGGATAAAAAATGAAAAAATCATAACTAATCTTATCAAATCTGCGTCATCTGCGTGCTGTTTTCAAATCTAATCCATAGCCTTTCAATATACTTTGAGCAAGGCTTTGTAAATGCACTTCATCGGCTCCATCCCAAATGCGGGCGCCACGCTCGTGCTTGTAAAGTTCTGCCAAAATAATATCGCTGGTTACACCCAATGCGCCATGAACTTGTATAGCCCGGTCTAATACTTTCAGTACCATATTGGCTACATAATATTTTATGCCTGAAATTTGATTGCGCATAGCGGCCGCTCCCTGCAAATCTATCTGGTGGGCTGTGTTCAATACCATTAATCTTGAAGCATCAATTTCTATTCTGCTTTCGGCAATAAAGCCCTGAACGAATTGTTTTTCGCCCA
>CAYSGX010000345.1:0-3820 GCA_964430605.1 uncultured Chitinophagaceae bacterium | reverse complement strand
TTAATACCAATTCCGCACCTAATTTTTCATTTGAAATACCCGCCACAAAAAATGGTTGCTGAACAACAGGCTTCAGTTTCTGCTCAATGTTTTCAGGATAAAATTTTAAGCCTCCCGATATAATTACATTATCTATTCGGCCTATCCACTCAAAAGTATGTGCATCAATAAGCCTCACAATATCATTGGTAACAATGGGCCTGTTATCTAAATGTGGCGCATCAATAACCAAGCAATCATTTTCATTTTTTGATACCGTAATGTTTTTTAGGGTTTTGAAATACTGTTGCGCATTGTTTTTCGACAATAGTTTCAGCGCGATATGGCTCACCGTTTCGGTCATGCCAAAAGTTTCGTAGATATTATTCTGAAAAGTATTTAACTGCTGTTTTATTGATAGTGAAATTTCACTTCCGCCTATAATTATGTTTTCAATTAACTGTAGTTTTTGCTTTTGCTGAACATCATTCAACATCATAAAAACCTGCATGGGCACAAAGGCCGCGAAATCTATTTTCTGATGCAGGAAATGTTTCAGCGGCATAGAGGAAGGCTCGGCAACAATTAAATTCATACCCGAAACGAAAGCTCTTGCCACCATCATTTTTCCCGCGATATGCTCGCACGAAAGGCATAGCAAAGCTTGTGTATGCTCGTTCAGTTTAAAAAATGAAGTGGTGGCAAAAGCGCTGCCCACCATTTTTTGTTTCTCAATTTTTATTTCTTTCGCAGGCCCTGTTGAGCCTGATGTTTTAGCGGTAATAAAAGCATCGGCATTCAGCCATTCCACTATAAACTGATAAAGGCTTTTTTCAAAAACAGGCGTTGAACTGTTTTTCAGTTTCACATCGGCAATCAACTGCAATTCCGATTTATTATAGCAAATGCCATTCAGCGTAATTTGTTGAAACTGCTGCCACATATTTATTTCACCGCGTTTTTTATTAAGCTATCTAATTGCCATTCGTTACCGACACTATAAAACAATTGGTCGCCTTTAAGGTAGAGTGGCGATTCAAAATTATTGGTATAAAGTTGCCCCGTGCCAAGGCCCTGAGGCATTTTCACATTCAAGCTATAAGCCCATTGCGCGATAGCGCTAAGCCCTATATTCGATTCTAAAGCAGAGGTAATCCACCACGGAATATTCAGTTTTCCGGCCGCTGCAATCCATTCATTACAAGCCTCTATACCGCCTAATAAACTCGGTTTCAAAATAATGTATTGCGGCTTTATAGCGGTTAATAATTTCACCTTTTCTGCTTCGGCATAAATACCAATTAACTCTTCATCTAAAGCAACGGGCAAAGGCGTTGTGGCACACAATGCTGCCATAGCTTTCCAGTTGCCCGCTTTAATGGGCTGCTCAACAGAATGAAGATTAAAAGCACTTAACTTCTCTAATTTTTCAACCGCTTCATTTATAGCGAAAGCGCCATTTGCATCAACTCTTATTTCTAATTTTTCAGGCGGAAATTTTTCCTTGATAAATTGAAGTAATGCCAATTCATCATCAAAATTAATCGCCCCGATTTTCAGCTTTAAGCATTTAAAGCCTTCATTCAGTTTAACATTAATTTGCCGCAACATATCTTCTTTGCTGCCCATCCATATCAATCCATTTATTACAACCGAGTCTTTGCCTTCAGTAAATGCCGAAGGAAATAACAACTGCTTTCCGCCATTCATTACATTCAGCAACGCCATTTCCAGCCCGAAACGAATAGAAGGAAACTTCAGCAACCCTTCATTGAGCCAATACCCGTAATTATTGATATCGCTGCAAACCTGCTGAAGCACGGTTTCATATTGGGGCACATCATCGTGACTTAAACCGGGCAGCAACCCGCATTCGCCAACAGCCGTTATGCCTTTATGCTCAATAAAAATGAAGTACGATTTTTTGGTGGTAAGTATGCCCCTCGAAGTGCCACCGGGCTTTTTAAATATTAAATCATAAGCCTTATAGCGGGCCGAAAGGTGGTTCAGGTTTGCGTTCTTAAATACAGGTAGCATAGCTGTTTGTTAAATACATCACTCACTTAAAGTATCATCCCTATTCCGAATAAAATAGAAAAGAAAAATGTGCTTAAAGCAACCTTTTTTAGTTCGGAATCTAAAAGAGCAGGATTAGTGGTGGCAAAAACTTTTTTCAGGTGAAAGAATAAAAAAACAAATACCGGCAAATGAATAAAAGGCAATACCACAGCCGTATCTACCCACATTAAAACCGAAAATGCCAGCACGCATAAAAAAGCCAAAACAATTAAAGCGGCATGGTATTTTTTGGCATTTTCAAAACCCATTTTCACCACTAAAGTATTTTTTCCGGCTTTAGCATCAGATACATGGTCGCGCATATTATTCAAATTCAACACCGCCACCGAAAGCAAACCTACAGCGCTTGCGGGTAATAATCCATTTACGGAGAAAGCCTGTGTGTGTAAATAAAACACACCTTCCACACCAACAATGCCAAAGAAAATAAAAACAAATAAATCGCCCAGGCCCTTGTATCCATAAGGATTTTTTCCGGCAGTATATTTAATGGCCGCTGCAATTGCCGACAAGCCCAAAAGCAGGAATATCAATATGGTTTTCAGGTTATCTACAGCTACATAGAGCAACGACAATCCGCTTATTAATGCCAGCAGCGCGAAAATAATCATTGCCGTTTTCATGGAAGCCCAGGAAATTTTGCCCGACTGGACTGCCCGTTGAGGCCCTATTCTGTCCACAGAATCGGCTCCGTGAACAGTATCGCCATAATCGTTAGAAAGGTTGGAAAGAATTTGTAAAAACAGCGTAGTCAACAATGCCAAAAGCGTTATCTCCCATTTGAAAGAATATAAAGAAGCCAGAAAGCTTCCTGTAATAATACAAGAGAATGCCAGGGGCAATGTTCTTAACCTGAAAGCACTTAACCAATTGGATATTGTGTCGCTCATACGCTCACCAAAATTACATTTAAAAATGGTTGTTGCGGAGCAAAAAAAAACGACTTTTAAAATGTATGGCTGTAAAAAAATAAAATGCTATATATTTGACATTCAGAAAATTGATAAGGTTATGAAAAGAATTACATACTTACTGTTGTTTGTAGCTACCGCTTCTGTATTTGCTTCATGCAAAAAATGCTACGATTGCTCTAATGGAGTAGATGTGGTGCAATTGTGCGATTATAACAGGCAAAAAATAAATTCTGACAAGAGCATTTACGAATCACAAGGCTATTCTTGCAGAAAGAAGTAAGTAATACTAGCCCTTTTTGAGCATTGCCTGCTGCTTCAATTGTGTAGCAAGATTATCTCCCAGATATTTTTCTATAACGGCATGTATGGCATAAATCACCGGGGTCATGGCTATTGCCATAAAAAACTTGTAGATATAGTTCATTATGCCTATTGCCAATACAAGTTTCAATTCCCAGCCTGCACCAATATAAAAGGCAATAAACAATACCACAAAGCTGTCTATAAACTGAGAAACTAAAGTGGAGCCGGTAGCTCTCAGCCAAATATGTTTTTCCCCGGTAATCTTCTTTACCCAATGGAATACCGTAACATCTATTAACTGCCCCAATAAAAACGCTACTAATGAGCCGGTAATTATCCATAAACCTTGCCCGAAAACTACCGCGAAAGCATTGTTCATATCAGGAATACCGTTATCGGCTTTGGTGGTAATCCAAAAATCAGCCGGAATAATTTTTATTCCGAAGTAAAACATTACAAAAGCATAGCTGATTAACGCAGCGGCAATATAAGAGAGCATTCTCACGCCTTTCATTCCAAAATATTCGTTAATAATATCGGTAAGC